>NZ_JBHWIR010000111.1:6966-8650 GCF_042731835.1 Kitasatospora sp. NPDC059817
CCGCTCTCCCTCGCTCACCCCCCCCCCCCGCGCGCGCCCCCCCCCCCCCCCCCCCGGGCCCGGGGAGTGAGAACGATCACTCGGCGTCGAGCTGCGCACCGACCTCGTCGGAGATGTCGAAGTTGGCGAAGACGTTCTGCACGTCGTCGCTGTCCTCCAGCACGTCGATCAGCTTGAGGATCTTGCGGGCGCCGTCGACGTCCAGCTCGACCTGCATGCTCGGGAGGAAGTTGGCCTCGGCCGAGTCGTAGTCGACACCGGCGTCCACCAGCGCGGTGCGCACGGCGACCATCTTGGTGGCCTCGGAGACGATCTCGAACGCGTCGCCGAGGTCGTTGATCTCCTCGGGCTCCTGGTCGAGGACGACCTCGAAGAGCTTGTCCTCGTCCACGCCGTCAGCCTTGGGGACGATCACGACGCCCTTGCGGGTGAACAGGTACGACACCGAGCCCGGGTCGGCCATCGAGCCGCCGTTGCGGGTCATCGCGACGCGCACGTCGGAGGCGGCGCGGTTGCGGTTGTCGGTGAGGCACTCGATCAGGACGGCGACGCCGTTCGGGCCGTAGCCCTCGTACATGATCGTCTGGTAGTCGGCGCCGCCGGCCTCCAGACCGCCACCGCGCTTGACGGCGCGGTTGATGTTGTCGATCGGGACCGAGCTCTTCTTCGCCTTCTGGATGGCGTCGTAGAGGGTCGGGTTGCCGGCCGGGTCGGAACCGCCGGTGCGCGCCGCCACCTCGATGTTCTTGATCATCTTGGCGAAGAGCTTGCCGCGCTTGGCGTCGATCACGGCCTTCTTGTGCTTGGTGGTAGCCCACTTAGAGTGGCCGGACATTCGCCAGCTCCTTTACGTCGCCAAAGGGAAATGAAACAGATGAGATCTTACCGGTGTCGTCACCGGAAAGGCGCACACGGTCAGCGCCGTCCCAGGTGCTCCTCGACCATCGCGACGAAGTAGGCGTGCACCCGGTGGTCGCCGGTGAGCTCCGGGTGGAAGGAGGTCGCCAGCAGGTTGCCCTGGCGCACGGCCACGATCCGGCTCTCCGGACCGTCCGCGGCGGGCAGCTCGGCCAGCACCTCGACACCCGCGCCGACGCCCTCGACCCAGGGGGCCCGGATGAAGACGCCGTGCACCGGCGCGTCGCCCAGGCCCTCGAAGGCGACACCGGACTCGAAGGACTCGTTCTGGCGGCCGAAGGCGTTGCGGCGCACGGTCATGTCGATGCCGCCGACGGTCTCCTGGTCGTCCCGGCCGTCCAGGATCTTGTCGGCCAGCATGATCATGCCCGCGCAGGTGCCGTACACCGGCATCCCGGCGGCGACCCGCTCGCGCAGCGGGTCCATCACGCCGAACAGCAGCGCCAGCTTGGACATGGTGGTGGACTCCCCGCCGGGGATCACCAGCGCGTCGACCTCGGCCAGCTCCTCGGCACGGCGCACCGGGCGGGCGAGCGCGTCGGCCTCGGCCAGCGCGACCAGGTGCTCGCGGACGTCACCCTGGAGGGCGAGGACGCCGATGACTGGAGTGCTCACGGTCTTCAACCTCGTTCGATCGTTCTACGGATGTACGTGACGCGGCCCGCCGCGCGCCCCCGCCCCCGCGCGCGGGGGCGCGCGCCCCGTCGCCGACAACCCCCCGCGGGGGGGGTGGGCGGGGGCCGGCGCGGGGGAGGGAGGGAGGGAG
>NZ_JBHWIR010000111.1:8660-25543 GCF_042731835.1 Kitasatospora sp. NPDC059817
TGTCTGGGTCGCTGGGGTCAGATTTTCCTCAACAGATTTTTTTATAGAGTAGTCGTCTCTGCGGGCGCGGCCCCGCCGCCCCCGGGGGGCGGCCCCCCCCCCGGCACAAGGGGCGACTACCAGCCGCGGTTGGCGTAGCGCTCGGTCTCCGGCAGGGTGTCGCAGTTGATGCCGACCATGGCCTCGCCGAGGTTGCGGGAGGCGTCCGCGATGATCTTCGGGTCGTCGAAGAAGGTGGTGGCCTTCACGATGGCGGCGGCGCGCTTGGCCGGGTCGCCCGACTTGAAGATGCCCGAGCCGACGAAGACGCCCTCGGCACCGAGCTGGCGCATCAGCGCGGCGTCGGCCGGGGTGGCCACGCCACCGGCGGAGAACAGCACGACCGGCAGCTTGCCGAGCTCGGCGACCTCCTTGACGAGCTCGTACGGGGCGCGCAGCTCCTTGGCGGCGGCGTACAGCTCGTTGTTGTCGAAGCCGCGCAGCTTGGCGATCTCGTTCTTGATCTGGCGCAGGTGGCGGACCGCCTCGACGACGTTGCCGGTGCCGGCCTCGCCCTTCGAGCGGATCATGGCCGCGCCCTCGGCGATGCGGCGCAGGGCCTCGCCCAGGTTGGTGGCGCCACAGACGAAGGGGGTGGTGAAGGCCCACTTGTCGGAGTGGTTGACCTCGTCGGCCGGGGTCAGCACCTCGGACTCGTCGATGTAGTCGACGCCGAGCGACTGGAGGACCTGGGCCTCGACGAAGTGGCCGATCCGCGACTTGGCCATCACCGGGATGGAGACCGCCTCGATGATCTCCTCGATCATGTTCGGGTCGGACATCCGGGCCACGCCGCCGTCCTTGCGGATGTCGGCCGGAACCCGCTCCAGCGCCATGACGGCCACCGCGCCGGCGTCTTCAGCGATCTTGGCCTGCTCGGCGTTGACCACGTCCATGATCACACCGCCCTTGAGCTGCTCGGCCATGCCGCGCTTCACCCGGGCGGTACCGATCTGCGGCTGGTCTGCGGTGGTGGGGGTGGTGGACACGTGAGACCTCACTCGAAGATGAACCAGTGCTATCGCCCTATGGTAGGCGGAACGGGTGACGCAACCATGCGCCACCAAGTCCAGCCCGGACGACGGGATGCGACAAACGGGCCGTATCCGAGCACAGCCTAGGCGGGTGCCCCTTCGGGCGTGAGCGCGGGCGGCGGAGCATCGTCCATCTCGAACGCCAGCGGGAACGGAGCCTTCCCCGCCAGCCGGAAGTACCGCACCAGACGGTGCTCACGCACCGCCCGGGCCGCCCGCACCGCGTCGTTGTGGAACCGGCGCGCCATCGGCGCCCGGCGCACCGCCGCCGTCAGGTCGCGCACCGCGTCCTCGCCGCCCGGCTCCGCCACCAGCGCCGCCACCTGCTCCGGCTCGGCGAACACCGCCCGCAGCGCCAGGCTCAGCTGGCTCTCCGCCACCTCACGCTGGTCGTCCTCGGCCTGCCGGGCCGCGTGCGCCGCGTCCAGCAGCAGCAGCGAGGCCGCCGGGTCCAGCAGCGAGGACGTGGCCAGCTCCATCGCCACCGAGGCCCGACGGACCAGCTGCGCGTCCAGCGCCGCCCGCGCGGCGTCGATCCTGGCGTGCAGCCGGTCCAACCGACCGGCCGTCCAACTCAGGTACATGCCGAACAGCACCACGGCCACGCCGGCCCAGATCCAGGTAGTCACGGGGCGCAACGCTACCGGGTGTCACCGGCTCAGCCCTCCGCGCTCGCGCTCCGGTAGGACCCGCGGTCGATGTCGGAGACGTTCACCGCGGTGTGCAGCCGGGTGCCCGGCGCCGGCGCGACGTGCTCGGCCAGCAGCGCCAGCACGCCCTCGCTGAGCGCCGCCTTAGCCTCCGGCGTACGGCCCGGGAAGATCTGGAACTCGACGTACACCTGCGCGGCGGCCTCCTCGCCCTCCCCCACCACGAAGTCGTCGTTCTGCCGGAACAGCGTCTTGCACGCCTCCGGCTTCGCGTCGATCGTCCCCACCGCGAGCCGGTTGATCGCCACGCCCAGCGCCCGGCGGTCGAAGGAGCCGGCCAGGCTCGGCGAGTAGTCGACGGAGATCTGCGGCATCGGTGCCCCCATGCGTCGTGCCCGAATACGGTCGACCGACCCTAACGCCGCCGGCACCCCGGAAAAGTCCCGGGCCGGCCGGGCTCAGTCCCGGGCCAGCCCGAACCGGCCGCGCCGGCCGCTGCGCACGTCCTCCTCGACCACCGCCGCGGCCCCCGCCGCCACCGTCTCGTACACCGCCAGGATGTCCGCGCCGACCGTCGACCAGTCGAACCGCCGCACGTACCGCGAAGCGGCCTTGCTCAGCTCCCCCAGCCGCCCCGGATCGCCCAGCAGCCGCAGCGCCGCAGCGGCCAGCGCGTCCGCGTCCTCCACCGGGAACAGCTCGCCCGCGTCCCCGCCGTCCAGCACCTGCTTGAACGCGTCCAGGTCGCTGGCCAGCACCGGGGCGCCCGCCGACATCGCCTCGACCAGGATGATCCCGAAACTCTCGCCACCGGTGTTCGGCGCCACGTACAGGTCCACGCTGCGCAGCAGCCGGGCCTTGTCGCGGTCGCTCACCATGCCGAGGAACTCCACCTGCCGGCGGACCTCCGGCGCCAGGCCGGCGACGGCCTCCTCCTCGTCCCCCTTGCCCGCCACCAGCAGCCGCACGCCCGGCCGCTCGGCCAGGATCTTCGGCAGCGCCGCCAGCAGCGTCGGCAGGCCCTTGCGCGGCTCGTTGATGCGGCCGACGAAGCCGATCGTGCCCGGCTCCCCCGCCGCCGCGCCGCCGCGCCAGCGCTCGTCCGGCTCGGCGTCCGCGAAGAAGCCGACGTCCACGCCGTTCGGGATCACCACCGCGTCGCCGCCCAGGTGCTCCACCAGCGTCCGCCGGGCGTACTCCGACACCGCGATCCGGGCCCGCATCTTCTCCAGGCCGGGCTGCAGGATCGGCGAGGCCGCGATCATCGCCCGCGAGCGCGGGTTGGAGGTGTGGAACGTCCCCACCATCGGCCCGGACGCCGACCAGGCGGCCAGCATCGACACGCTCGGCGCGGCCGGCTCGTGCACGTGCAGGATGTCGAACCGGCCCTCGTGCAGCCACCGCCGCGTCCGCGCCGCCGACAGGACGCCGAAGCTCAGCCGCGCCACCGACCCGTTGTACGGCACCGCCACCGCCCGCCCGGCACCGACCACGTACGGCGGCAGCGCCTCCTCGTCCTCGGCCGGCGACAGCACCGAGACCTCGTGGCCCAGACCGATCAGGTGCTCGGCCAAGTCCCGGATGTGGAACTGCACCCCACCGGGGACGTCCCAGTCGTACGGGCAGACGATGCCGATCTTCACGGGTTCCTCATGCTCCTTCGGGTACTCCTGCTGGCCGGGATCAGGACCCGGAGGCCTCGGCCGCCGGCTCGCCGGCCGGCTCCGGCGCGGCCGCCCGGGCCGCCTCGGAGTGCGGCGCGGCCGCCTCCTCCACCGTCTCACGGACCGGGAGGTCGGCCAGCCAGAACCGCTGCAGCATGTGCCAGTCCTCGGGGTGCTCGCGGATCGCCTGCTCCCACACCTGCGCCAGCGCCTGCGTCATCACCTGCGTCCGCTCCTTGCGGTCGCCCTCCTGCGGCACCGGCACCTCGGGGTGGATCCGCGCCCGCATCACCGGGCCGTCGTACCAGAGCGTCACCGGCAGCAGCGCCGCCCCGGTGCGCTGGCACAGCGCCGCCGGACCGGCCGGCATCCGGGTCGCCTCCCCGAAGAACGACACCTCCACGCCCGCCTCCGAGAGGTCCCGGTCCCCCACCAGGCAGACCAGCCGGCCCTCGCGCAGCCGTCGCGCCAGCGTGCCGATCACGTTCACCCCGCCCCCGGTCAACGCCAGGACCTCCATGCCCTGGCCCTCCCGGAACTCCACGAACCGGTCGAACAGCCGCTCCGGCTTCAACCGCTCCGCGACCGTGGTGAACGGGAAGCCCAGCTGCGCCACCCAGGTGCCCGCCAGGTCCCAGTTGCCCATGTGCGGCAGCGCGATCACCGCGCCCCGACCGGCCTCGATGTGCTCTCGCAGGTTCTCCAGGCCCTCCGACCGGACGTCCCGGGCCACCCGCTCCCGACTCCAGACCGGCAGCCGGAACGACTCCATCCAGTACCGCAGGTACGAGCGCATCCCGGCCCGGGACAGCGCCCGCAGGCCCGCCTCGTCCAGCCCTGGACGGACCCGGCGCAGGTTCGCCTCCAACTGCAGCACCCGCTTGCCCCGCCGACGCCAGGCGTAGTCCGCCAGCCGGTCGAACAGGCCCCGCGCCACCCGCTCCGGCAGGTGCTTCAGCACCGCCCAGCCCAGCGCGTACGCCCAGTACACCAGTCGGTCCGTCACCGCAGGACGCCCCCCATCAGCTCCCGGCCGCCGCTCGGTCGGCCTCGAACGCCTCCCGGCGCACGGTCAGCATGCGCTGGACCACCGTCACCAGACTGCCCACCGCGACCAGCCACAGCGCCACCGGCAGCAGCCACTCCACGTACGGCACCCCGAACTTGTGCAGACCCGCGACCCCGGCCGCCACCAGGCTGGCCACCAGCCGCTCGGCCCGCTCCACCAGCCCCGACACGTCGCACGGCAGCCCCTGGCTCTGCGCCCGCGCCTTGGTGTACGACACCACCAGCCCGCTCGCCAGGCAGCAGATCGCCACCGCGCACAGCAGGTTGTCGTCACCCTTGCCCGCGTACCACATCGCCAGACCACCGAAGATCGCCGCATCCGCGACCCGGTCCAGCGTGGAGTCCAGGAACGCCCCCCACCTGGTGCTCCGGCCCAGCTGGCGGGCCATGTTCCCGTCCACCAGGTCCGAGAAGATGAACAGCGTGATCGTGATGGTGCCCCAGAAGAACTCCCCGCGCGGGAAGAACACCAGCGCACCGGCCACCGAACCGGCCGTACCGATCAGCGTCACGGCGTCCGGGCTCACGCCCATCCGGATCAGGAACGCGGCGAACGGGGTCAGAACACGTGTGAAGAAGGCACGCGCGTATTTGTTGAGCATGGCCTTCCCGACCGCTCCGATCTCCCTGGTACCCGCCTGGCGCAACACGCGCGGCAGACGGCCGGACGGATCAGCCCGTCCGGCCCACCCATCGTAGCCAGGCCGGAGGCACGCTCCGTCGCACGCACCGCCCGACGACACCCCGGCCACGTCCCACACACGGACGGTCACCGCCCACCCGTACGACACGCGCCGCCGCAGCACCCGCACCTACACTTTCGAAGGACAGCCCCGGCGCGACGGGAGGAGACCCCGATGCCCGACCGCAGCACGGCACGAGCCGCCCAGGCGCCCGCCGTCACCGCCCCCCGGGACCTGCGCAACGTCGTCCTCATCGGCTCCAGCGGTGTGGGCAAGACCACCCTCGCCGAATCCCTCGCCCTCGCCTCCGGCGCCACCGGCCGGGCAGGTCGCGTCACCGACGGCACCACCGTCTCCGACCACGAGGACATCGAGCACCACCAGCAGCGCTCCGTCCAGCTCTCGCTGCTCCCGCTCGAATGGAAGGGCGTCAAGATCAACCTGATCGACCCGCCCGGCCACCCCGACTTCACCGCCGACCTGCGCGCCGCCCTGCACGCCGCCGACGCCGCCGTCTTCGTCGTCTCCGCCACCGACCCCGTCACCGCCCCCACCCGCGCACTCTGGCGCGAGTGCGCCGCCGAAGGCATCCCGCGCGCCATCGCCGTCGCCAAACTCGACCTCGCCCGCACCGGCTTCGACGACATCCTCACCGCCTGCCACGACGCCTTCGACCTGGGCCCCGACACCCTCCGCCCGCTCTTCCTGCCCGTCCTCCACGACGGCCGCCCCGACGGCAGCGTCGACCTGCTCACCGGCGACACCTACGGCCGGGCCACCCCGCTGCCCGACACCGGGCCCGCCCACGACAGCCTCGTCGAGGCCATCTCCGGCCAGGACGACACCCTCATGGAGCGCTACCTCTCCGGCGACACCCTCGACACCGACGCCCTCGAAGCCGGCCTGCGCCGCGAAGTCCTCGGCTGCGCCCTCCACCCCGCCGTCCCCACCAGCGAGAACGGCCTCGGCGCCACCGAACTCCTCGACCTGATCGTCCACACCTTCCCCGACCCCAGCGAACGCACCCGCCCAGCCCCCGACTGCGACCCCGACGCCCCGCTCGCCGCCCAGGTCGTCCGCGTCACCGGCGACACCTACGTCGGCCGGATCAGCCTGCTGCGCCTGTACGCCGGCACCCTGCGCCCCGACACCCGCATCCACCTCGCCGGCCCCGCCCACAGCGCCGACCAGAACGGCGACGAACGCGTCACCGCCCTCAGCAGCCCCTTCGGCAAGCTCCAGCGGCCCGTCCCGCACGCCGTCGCCGGCGACCTCGTCTGCATCGCCAAGCTCACCACCGCCCGCGCCGGCGACACCGTCCACGACCCCGGCCACCCCGTCGACCTCGACGGCTGGAACCTCCCCGAGCCCCTGCTCCCGATCGCCGTCGAAGCCCACAGCAAGGCCGACGACGACAAGCTCTCCCAGGCCCTCACCCGCCTCACCGCCGAGGACCCGGCCCTACGCCTCGAACAGAACCCCGCCACCCACCAGCTCGTCCTCTGGTGCACCGGCGAGGCCCACGCCGAGGTCGTCCTCGACCGCCTGCGCACCCGGCACGGCGTCCACGTCGACACCGTCGAACCCCAGGTCGCCCTCCGCGAGACCTTCGGCACCGCCGCCGCCGGCCACGGCCGGCTCGTCAAGCAGTCCGGCGGCCACGGCCAGTACGCCATCTGCGACCTGGAGGTCGAACCCCTCCCGGCCGGCTCCGGCTTCGAGTTCCAGGAGCACGTCGTCGGCGGCGCCGTCCCCAAGCACTTCATCCCCTCCGTCGAGAAGGGCCTGCGCGCCCAGCTCGCCAAGGGTGTCGCCACCGGCCACCCGCTCGTCGACGTCCGGGTCACCCTCACCGACGGCAAGGCCCACTCCGTGGACTCCTCCGACGCGGCCTTCCAGGCCGCCGCCGCCCTCGCCCTGCGCGACGCCGCCGAACACGCCGTCATCCGACTGCTCGAACCCGTCGCCGCCGTCACCGTCCTGCTGCCCGACGACTACCTCGGCGCCGTCCTCGGCGACCTCTCCGCCCGCCGCGGCCGCGTCCTCGGCACCGAGACCGGCGGCCCCGGCCTGACCCTGCTGCGCGCCGAGGTCCCCGAACTCGAACTCGTCCGCTACCCGGTCGACCTGCGCTCACTCACCCACGGCACCGCCGAGTTCTCCCGCGCCTACCTGCGCCACGAACCCATGCCGACCGCCCTGGCCACCCGCTACACCGACTGAGCGCCCTGGCGCCGAGGCAGCGCGCACGCCGCCGTACCCCCCGGCATCCGGTGCCGGTTGCGCGCCACCCAGCGGTACGCCAGGCCCGCCACCGGCCGCACCGGCGCCGACGCCAGCACCGCCCCCAGGTACGCCCACGCGCCGCCCGAACGCATCAGCAGCCGCGCCACCGCCTGCGCGCCCCCGTACACCCGGCCCGCCGGCGTCACCCACAGCACCTCGCGCTCCGCCCGCTCCGCGGTCACCTCGCCCAGCCCGCCCGCGCGCACGTCCAGCGCCGCCAGGTCCTCGAACTGGAACGGCACCGCGTCCCAGCCCCCCGAGGCCAGCGTCTGCCGCAGGTAGCGCTCCGCCCACCGCACGCAGGACGAGCAGAACGAACAGTCCCCGTCGAACACCAGCACCGGATCCATCGCCTGGGCTCCCTTCCTCGCCGTCACGGCCATCCTGCCCCACCCCGACGACCCGCCGCCGACCGGGTATCGACCAACCCGAAGCTGGGCATCATGCCTCTCAAGCCCGGGCGCGGCCCGATCGTGACGGCACTTCAGACGATCATGCGCGCGGCGACACCACGGCACGATAACCTGCCGCTGACAAGGGGAGGAGGGGACGCCACCGTGACCACACTCGACATGACTCCGGGTGCGCAGATACCCCGCACCGACGCCGGGCCGCAAACCGGAGTCACCCCGGCGCTCTCCTCGGTCGCGTACCGCGACGGCAAGATCGAGGACTTCGTCGGCAAGGTCACCACCGCGACCCACAAGAAGCCCCGGTTCAAGCTCTTCGAGGCGAACCTCGGCGAGGCGTTCAGCGCCGCCGTCATCTCCCGCACCGTCGGTGCCGGGCGCAAGCCGATCGTGCCCTCGTTCGGCACCGACACCCGCCAGATCGTCGAACACTGCCTGGCCGCACAGGAGTTGCGGGCCGCACGGGACCGCAAGCTCACCGTGGTCACCGTGCTCTTCGGCCTGCTCGCCCTGCCCGGCACCCTGATCTGGATCGGTGCGTTCTACCTGCGCATCTACCTCATGAAGGGCAAGGCCCTCCAGGACGAGCTCTACGGCGCCCTCGCGCTCCTGGCCGCCGCCGTGGTCTCCGTCCTGTTCCTCGTCAAGCCCCCCGTCAACGGCCCGCTCGGCATCTACCTGCGCGTCGCCATGATCCCGCCGATCATCGGCGGGATCCTCGCCCGGCGCATCGTGCTGCGCTCCACCAAGGAGCTCCGCGAACGCTGGCTCGCCCTCGCCGAGGGCAGCTCCGTCGCCGCCACCGTCTCCAAGGCCGTCCCCCGCGACGACCTCGACAAGAAGGCCGTCGACCTGCGCGACAAGCTCGCCCGCATGGAGGCCGAGCAGGAGACCAACGTCCAGCACTACGCCGGCCCCAAGGGCATCCTCGGCGTCGGCAAGCGCTGGGGCGAATGGCGCCTGGTCGACGTGATGCGCCCCGCCGCGGGCCACTCCGACTTCCGCGCCTTCCACCCCTGGGACCTCGTCCGGAAGATCTCCTCGCACCTCAAGGGGCTCGCCGTCAGCGAGGTCGCCAACAGCGGGATGACCAACATCACGGTCAAGCAGTGGGCGGTCCTCGAAATCGGCGAGAACGCCGACGAGATCTCCCGCCCCGGCAACGCCGACATGGACGGCGACCGGATGCGCGACTTCGCCCTCCAGACCATCGCCGACAAGCAGACCTTCGCCGGCGGCGGCCCCCGGCACTACCTCGCCACCCAGTTCATCACCTTCGACGGCAAGCTGATCATCACCTTCACCGTCACCGTCACCCTGCTCGCCAACACCCTCACCGTCACCGTCGCCGGCTACGCGCTCGGCCCGGTCAACGGCGTCTTCTCCGACAAGCCCTCGGCCAAGGAGAAGACCGTCCAGAAGACCGGCAAGTTCTGGGAGGAGCGCACCGTCAAGCTCCCCCTGATCGACAACGACGAGGTGGTCCGCCAGGCCCTGCGCGCGCCGCTCACCCGCGCCCCCGGGCTGCTCTCCTGGCTCGGCGGCGGCCTGGGCCTGCCCGAGCCGTTCGGCTTCCGGCACGCCTGGGCGAGCCCGCCGTGGGGCAGCCGGTTCATGACCGACAACGCGCTCAACGCCTCCGTCCCGGTCCTCGGCGCCGTGCACGCCGCCACCCTGGAGTTCCTGGAGGAGCACGACCTGGACACCGACCGCTTCAAGAACCGCGCGTCGATCATCAAGTCCGAGGCCCAGGGCACCCGCCCGTACAAGGTCGACCAGTTCGAGTAACCCCGGCCCGCGCACGCCGGAGGGGCCCGCCACCGACTCAGCGGTGACGGGCCCCTCCGGCGTTCCCGATCAGTCCTGCGGCCAGGCCTCGGCCAGCATCTTCCGGGTGTCCGCCAGCAGTTGCGGCAGCACCTTGGTGTGGCCGACCACCGGCATGAAGTTGGTGTCCCCGCCCCAGCGCGGCACCACGTGCTGGTGCAGGTGCGCCGCGATCCCGGCACCGGCCGCCGTGCCCTGGTTCATCCCGATGTTGAACCCGTGCGCCCCCGAGGCCGCCCGCAGCGCGGTCATCGCCCGCTTGGTGAAGTCGGCCAGCTCGGCCGTCTCCGCCTCGTCCAGGTCGGTGTAGTCCGCGACATGCCGGTACGGGACCACCATCAAGTGGCCGCCGTTGTACGGGTACAGGTTCAGCACCGCGAACACGGCGGCGCCCCGGGCGATGACCAGCCCGTCCTCGTCGCTCAGCGAGGGGATCGAGCAGAACGGACAACCGTCGTCCGGAGCCGGACCGGTGGGCTTGTTCTCACCCTGGATGTACGCCATCCGATGGGGGGTCCACAGGCGGCGGAAGCCGTCCGGCTCCCCGACGCCCCGCTGCAGTTCCGGCTCAGTCGTCATGCTGATCAGCATATTCGCCCAGCGCTGCTTGCAAAGCCGCGCGGGGCGGACTCATCAAGAGCCCGCCCCGCGCGTGGTGGTCCGAAGGCGTCACACCTGGATGCGGTTCTTCACCGCTTCCACGATCTCGGCGACGGCGTCCGCCACCGGCACGCCGTTCTTCTGCTCGCCGTTGCGGTAGCGGAAGGACACCGCGCCCGCCTCGACGTCGTCGTTGCCCGCGATGAGCATGAACGGCGTCTTGGACCTCTGCGCGTTCCTGATCTTCTTCTGCATGCGGTCGTCCGAGGTGTCCACCTCGACCCGGATCCCCTGCTTCTTCAGCTCGGCCGCGACCTCCAGCAGGTACGGCACGTGCTCGTCGGTGATCGGGATGCCCGTCACGGTGACCGGGGCCAGCCACGGCGGCATGGCGCCGGCGTAGTGCTCCAGCAGCACCGCGAAGAACCGCTCGATGCTGCCGAACAGCGCGCGGTGGATCATGACCGGCCGCTGGCGCGAGCCGTCCGCCGCCGTGTACTCAAGATCGAAACGTTCGGGGAGGTTGAAGTCGAGCTGGATCGTCGACATCTGCCAGGTCCGGCCGATCGCGTCGCGCGCCTGGACCGAGATCTTCGGGCCGTAGAAGGCCGCGCCGCCCGGGTCCGGCACCAGCGGCAGCCCCTGCTTCTCGGCCACGCTGGCGAGGACGGCGGTGGCCTCCTCCCAGGTCTCGTCCGAGCCGACGTACTTGACCGGGTCCTTGGTCGACAGCTCCAGGTAGAAGTCGGTCAGACCGTAGTCGCGGAGCAGGTTGAGCACGAAGGTCAGCGTCGAGTCGAGCTCCTCCGCCATCTGCTCGCGGGTGCAGTAGATGTGCGCGTCGTCCTGCGTGAAGCCGCGGGCACGGGTCAGGCCGTGCACGACGCCGGACTTCTCGTAGCGGTACACCGTCCCGAACTCGAAGAGGCGCAGCGGCAGTTCACGGTACGAGCGGCCGCGCGCGTCGAAGATCAGGTTGTGCATCGGGCAGTTCATCGGCTTGAGGTAGTAGTCCACACCCTCGTCGAGCTGCATGGGCGGGTACATACCGTCCGCGTACCAGTCGAGGTGGCCGCTCTTCTCGAAGAGCTTCCCCTTGGTGGCGTGCGGGGTGTAGACGAACTCGTAGCCCTCTTCCTCGTGCCGCTTGCGCGAGTAGTCCTCCATCGCCCGGCGGATGATGCCGCCCTTGGGGTGGAAGACGGCGAGGCCGGAGCCGATCTCCTCGGGGATGGAGAAGAGGTCCAGCTCGTTGCCGAGCTTGCGGTGGTCGCGCTTCTCGGCCTCGATCAGGAAGTCGAGGTGGGCCTTGAGCTCGTCCTTGGTCGGCCAGGCGGTCCCGTAGATGCGCTGCAGCATCGGGTTCTTCTCGCTGCCGCGCCAGTAGGCGGCCGCGTTGCGCATCAGCTTGAACGCCGGGATGTACCGGGTGCTGGGCAGGTGCGGGCCGCGGCAGAGGTCGCCCCAGCACTGCTCGCCGGTCTTGGCGTCCAGGTTGTCGTAGATGGTGAGCTCGCCGGCGCCGACCTCGACGTCGGCGCCCTCGCCGGCGGTGGCGGCGGAGCCCTTGAGGCCGATCAGCTCCAGCTTGTACGGCTCGGCGGCCAGCTCCTCGCGGGCGGACTCGTCGGTGACCACGCGGCGGGAGAACTTCTGCCCGCGCTTGATGATCTCCTGCATCCGCTTCTCGATGGCCTTGAGGTCATCGGGGTGGAAGGGCTTCTCGACGTCGAAGTCGTAGTAGAAGCCGTCCTTGACCGGCGGGCCGATGCCGAGCTTGGCCTCGGGGTAGAGCTGCTGCACGGCCTGCGCCATGACGTGCGCGGTGGAGTGGCGCAGGATGTCCAGGCCGTCCTTGCTGCCGATCGCGACCGGCTCGACCTCGTCGCCGTCCTGGACGGCGTACGCGAGGTCCTTGAGCTGGCCGCCGACGCGGGCGGCGATGATCGAGCGGTCGTCGGCGAAGAGCTCGGCGGCCGTAGTGCCCGTGGTCACCACGCGCTCTTCCCGATCGGGTTCGCGGTTGATGATTACCCGGACGTCCGTCACCGGTCTCTCCTGACGTGCTGGATTCAGAGGACGCAACACTGCGCTGCGCGTGACGATGGTACCGAGCGCGTCGACCCGGCCGCGCACCTACGCCCCCTCCCCCCCTTCCCCGAGGCCTCCGTCGAGCTCTTCGCCGAGTCCCTCCCCGAGGGACTTCAGCAGCCGCTCGCGGTCGGCATCCTCCCAGCCGCACAGTTCCAGGCCCTGCGGCCGGGTGAGCCGGCGGAAGCCGCCGCGGCTCTCCAGCCGGCCGGCGACCCGGACCGGCAGGCCCGCGAGGTGGGCCTCGGCGGCGAGCCGGTAGTCGGGGTCGGGCAGGCGGAGCTTGAGTTCGCGGACTTCGGCGCCGCCGAGGACGCGCAGCCGTACCGCGCCCGGTCCGGCCGGGTCGGCGCGCTTGAGCCGGACGACCACGCCGACGACGGTGACGGCGACGGCGGGCTCGATCCGTTCGAGCAGTTCGGCGGCCTCGGTCAGGGCGGGCAGGTCGCCGGGCGAGAAGTCGAGGACGACCCGGCGGTCCCCGAAGCCGCCCGGGGTCCCGGCGGTGGCGGACCAGGCGACGGTCAGCCTGGTCGCCGTCGCGCCGCGGACCAGGTCCTCGACGGACTGGACGAGTTCCCGGCTGACTCCGGCCTGGACGGCGTTCTCGAAGGCCTCGGGCCCCCCGCTGACCCGGCGGTAGTCGACGGCGTCGCGCAGTGCCTCCAGGGCGCGGACCAGGGTGGTGACGGCGGCCCGGCCCTCGGGCGCGGGGGTGTAGGCGGTGAGGGCGGCGCCCTGCTCGACGACCAGGACGCGGTCCAGGAAGTCCCCGGCGTGGGCGTCCAGCCGGGCGCCGAAGTAGGCGGCCGTGGCCCGGCCGGCCTTGGCCCCGGCGGCGAGCATCGCGCGGGCCGCCCGTTGGAGCCGCTCGGCGTCGTCCCAGGTGGCGGCCTCGGCGGGGCCGGCCGGCTCCCGGTGCCAGCGCAGTTCGTCGCCGGGGACGGCGAGTGCGAGCAGGATGGCGCGGGCGGACGGGGTGGAGGAGCGGGACAGCGCGGTGACGGCGTCGGCGAGGAGGTCGACGGCGTCGTCGAAGCCGTCCCCGGCGGGGACGAGGACGCTGGTGCCGGACTCGTCGTCGGGCGGCGTCCAGCGGCCGTAGCGGGCGGCGGGGCCGCCGCGCCGGACCCAGCCGTGCCGGGCGAGCAGGGTGGCGAGCACCGCCGGGTCGACTGCGGCGGGGTCGGGCAGGGCCTGGACCGGCTCGCCGGGTGCGTGCGGCGGTGTCATGGGTGCTGCTCCTCGCTGCCGGGGCCGGGACCGGGGCGGGCGGTCACGGGCTGCCACCCGCGCCGACCCGGGCCATGATGTCGCAGAGCGCGCGGTCGTCGAAGACCTTGCCGGTGGGGACCCGCACGTTGGTACGCCGCTGTCCGGTGACCGGGTGGCCGGCCAGGTTGACCCAGTAACAGCAGTGCCGCAGTTCCAGCGCGTCCGGGCGGGCGTGCAGCCAGCGGTCGACCCGCCGCGGCAGCAGCATCACGACCAGGATGCGCGGCACGGCGACCCTCGCCCGGGCGAGCTTGTGCAGGTGGTCGTTGTCGAGGGTGAAGCTGAAGAACGGCCCGGTCGGATCGGCCGCGATCTGCTGGGTGGCCTTCAGCTGGATCTTGATGGTGACCTCGTCGTCCACCTCGTGCGCCCGGGAGCCGTGGCTGACCTGCCAGTCGATCCCGTTGTCCGGGAACGGCTGGGAGAGCGAGCAGCCGGCCGCGGCGGCGACCGCGTGCAGGTAGCCGACCTGCAGCGTCTCCATGCAGGCGGTGACCGCCAGGTTCCCCCGTAGAACGGCCGCCGCCCCCTCGGGCTGCGGCTGCGTCAGTGCCATCGCCCCGTGGCCTCCCCCTGCTCCGGGCCCGTCCGGATCGGAACGACGGGCCCACGGGCAGGATCCCCGGTCGGGCTTGCGCCAAACGGTTGAACGGGTGTCAGAACCGGGTATCAACCGGGCGCGCGGAACGCTCGCCTGAGGGGCAGTCATGCAGCAGCACTGGTACACCGGCCCACTCGCCTCCTTCGACACCGAGACCACCGGAGTGGACGTCGAGACCGATCGGATCGTCTCGGCCGCCCTGGTCGTCCAACTCGCCCCGGGTCGACCGGTGCAGACCACCACCTGGCTCGCCGATCCGGGCGTCCCGATCCCGGACGGTGCCCGGGCCGTGCACGGCATCACCGACGAGCACGCCCGGACGCACGGGCGCCCGGTCGGCGCGGTGGTGGCGGAGGTCACCCGCGCGCTGGCGGACCAGGCGAGGGCCGGGCGCCCGGTGGTGGTGATGAACGCGCCGTACGACCTGACGCTGCTGGACCGGGAGCTGCGCCGCCATCACGGGCTGACGCTGACCGACGGGGTGGGCACGGCCGGGCTGGTGGTGCTGGATCCGCGGGTGCTGGACAAGCACGTGGACCGCTACCGCAAGGGCCGCCGGACGCTGACCGACCTGTGCGCGCACTACGGCGTGGAGCTGGCCGGGGCGCACGACGCGGCGGCGGACGCGACGGCGGCGCTGGCGCTGACCCGGCGGATAGGCGCCCGCTACCCGGCGGCGCTGGGCGGGCTGACGGCGGCGGAGCTGCACCTGCGGCAGGCGATCTGGCACGCGGCGCAGGCGCGGGGGCTGCAGAACTGGTTCGACCGGTCGGGGACGCCGGAGCGGGTGGACCTGTCCTGGCCGCTGCGGCCGGCCCGGTGCGGCTGCGGCCGCCGGCTGGAGCCCGAGCACGGCTGCGAGGCGGCGGCGTAGCGGCGGCCGGCGGATGCCCGCGAGCGCCGGCCCCGAACGCGCCGCAGGCCCTGACCGGTTTCCTGGTCAGGGCCTGCGTGCTGTCCGGTGGGCGATACTGGGATCGAACCAGTGACCCCTTCGGTGTGAACGAAGTGCTCTCCCGCTGAGCTAATCGCCCGGGCAACGAGAAGAACAGTAGCACCATTTGGCGGTCGTCGTACAACTCGCCCCTTCCGGGTACTGCTGGCGCATCCGCAGAACTCGCGCTCCACGCGGAAGATGACTGAGCCTCAGCCGCATTCCGGATGGTTCTTCGGATGGATTCCGGAAATACACGTGAGGCCCAGCCGATAATCGGCTGGGCCTCACGTATCACAATGCATTCCGGTGGGCGATACTGGGATCGAACCAGTGACCCCTTCGGTGTGAACGAAGTGCTCTCCCGCTGAGCTAATCGCCCGGGTGCAGGGAAAACATTACCGCATCCCGGAGGGTGGTCCGAACACCCTGGTCACGGCGGCCCCCGGCCCCGGGCCGCTCAGCTCTCGCCCGCCGTCCAGGGGACGTCCAGGCCGTAGCGGGCGAAGTACCAGCCGCCGATCCCGACGACCGCGGCGAGGCCGATGGCGGTGACGGTGAGGTTGCGGCGGCGCACCCGCGGGTCCATGGCCCGCCGGGCGGCCTCGGCGACCTTGCGGCGGCTCCACCGCAGCACCAGCCGGGCCCAGTCGAACTCGGTGGCCCAGACCCCCATGCCCAGGAAGATCACCACCCAGCCGGGGCCGGGCAGCGGCAGCATGATCACGCCGAGGACGACCACGGCGAGGCCGGCCAGGAAGATCGCCGCCTGCCAGGCGAGGTGCAGCGGCCGCGAGCGGCGGACGAACGCCGGGGCGCGGGAGCCGGCCGCGTCATCCGACGTGACCGGTTCACCCGATCCCGTGTTCTTGGCCGTCTTGTCGTTTCGCACAGTCATGCCAGGAAACTAACCAAGAAGCGGCCCGGTAATGCCCGACCGGGCCACTCCGGGATGATTCCGCAATGCGCCGTAAGGGGTACGACTCGCGCCCGAATCGGGACAGAGGGGTTTACATCGGGCTTGGGGGTGGGATGGTCCGTTCGCCGACGTGCGATTCCCCGAGCGCACACTGAGCGAAAGGCCATGGCGCTTATGAACACCACGGTCAGCTGCGAGCTGCACCTGCGCCTCATCGTGTCCAGCGAGTCCTCACTGCCCGTCCCCGCGGGCCTGCGCTACGACACCGCCGACCCCTACGCCGTGCACGCCACGTTCCACACGGGCGCCGACGAGACCGTGGAGTGGGTGTTCGCCCGAGATCTCCTCGCGGAGGGGCTGCACCGACCGACCGGTACCGGCGACGTCCGGGTCTGGCCGTCCCGCAGCCACGGGCAAGGGGTGGTCTGCATCGCGCTGAGCTCTCCGGAAGGAGAAGCCCTGCTGGAAGCCCCGGCCCGGGCGCTTGAGTCATTTCTCAAGCGGACGGACGCCGCGGTGCCACCCGGCACCGAACACCGCCACTTCGACCTCGACCGGGAGCTGTCCCACATCCTCGCCGAAAGCTGATCCCGCCCGGAGGCGGTCACGCCCCGCCATCGGCGGGGTGGTACCTCCTGCCGTCACCGCTGCCGTCCTACTCGGGGGCACGGCAGCACTCAGCCGCGCGCGACGCGGCCTCGGGGCCGGTGGGCGGCCCGATCCCATCGGAGCGGGTCCGCGACACCGCAGGCGCCCGGCAACGAGGCCGGCCATCCATACGGGCTGTCTCTTTTAGACATCT
>NZ_JBHWIR010000112.1:0-7126 GCF_042731835.1 Kitasatospora sp. NPDC059817
CGGCCTGGCCCCGCCCGCCCTCCCGCCCGCGGGGCTCGGGGGGGGCGGGGGGGCGGCCCGCGGGGGGCGCGCCCCGGACCCCGCCGGGGGCGGCCGCGGCCGGGCGGGCCGGGCCGTCGGCGCCGTCGGGGCTGCCGAGGAGTTCCTCGGCGCGGGTGCGGACCTTGTTGGTGAGGCGGTCGAGTTCGGTCGCGGCGGCGGCCTCGTCACCCTCGGCGCGGGCCTGCTCGGCGCGCAGGTCGGCGCCGACGCCGACCTTCTCGTACAGCTGGGAGGCGGCGCGGTAGGCCTCGCGCAGGGCGGGCAGTGCGGCGGGGGCCGTCTCGGCAGGCTCGTCGGCCTGCTCGGCGGCGGGGATCTCGGCGCGTTCGGCGCGCACGGTACGGGCGGTGCGGCGGGCGTCGTCGGCGGCGCGCTGGGCGGCACGACGGTCCTCGTCGCAGGTGCGGGCGCGTTCGGCGCAGACGGCCTGGCGGCGGTCGCACTCGGCGGCGTCCTCGGCGAGTTCGCGCTGGCGGCGCGCCCAGTTGGCGCGCTCGCGCAGCCGGAAGGCGAGGCCGGAGAGGGCGTCGGCGCGGCGGCGGGCGCGCTGGGCGGCCTCGCGGTGCTCCTCGTGGGCGGCGGCCGCGGCGGCGTGGTCGGTCTCGGCCTCGTCGTGGTCGGCGCGCAGGGTGGCCAGGGCGGCGGCGGCCTGCTCGGCGTGCTCGCGGGCGGCCTCGGCGGCGGCGGCGAGTTCGGCGAGGGTGCCGGGCGGGCAGCTGGCGTGCCAGGAGGCGAGGCGGGCGGCGAGGGCGCGGTCGGCGCCGAGGCGGGCGGCGAGTTCGCGGATGTGCTCCTCGCGGGCGCCCGCCCGGGCGCGCAGTTCGCGGCGCTCGTCGTCGGCGGCGGACTCGTCGTGCATGGCCGGGTTCGGCGGCACCAGGAAGAACGCGGGCTGGTCGGTGATCGGGGCGATCAGGGAGGCGGCGGCGCCGACGGCGACGGTGGAGCGGGGCAGCAGGGCGGCGGCCTGCAGGGCCTCGCGGGCCCGCTCCAGCGAGGCCGGGTCGGTGACGACGACGCCGTCGACGAGTTCGGGGCGGGCGGCGAGGATCGCCTCGTGGTCGGCCGGGTCGACGGACTGGGCGAGGTAGCGCCAGCCCGGCAGGGCGGGGATGCCGTGCTCGGCGAGGTACTCGACGGTGGCCAGGACGTCCGGGCCGGGCGGCAGCAGTCCGCCGTCACCGAGGGCGGCGAGGATGCGGGAGTCGTCGGCGGCGGCGGTGCGCAGGTCGAACAGGGTGCGTTCGGCGGTGGCGATGGACTCGTCGAGGAGTTCGCGCAGGTACTCGGCGTTGCGGTCGAGGACGGCGGGGGTGAGGAAGCCGGCGTCCTCCTCGGCCCCTGACCCGTCGTCGCTCCAGTCGGTGGGTGCGGGGGTCAGGGAGAGCAGGTCGGAGAGGCGCTGCTCGGTGGCGAGCAGGGCGGCGGTGCGCTGCTCGGCGGCGAGCGCCCGGGCGGCGGCCGTGCGGGCGTCGCCGGCGCGTTCGGCGGCGAGTTCGGCGCGGCCGGTGGCGGCGGCGGCCTCGCGCAGCCGGGCGGCGCAGGCCTCGGCGGCCGTACGGGCCTGGGCGAGGGCGGCGCCGGCGGCCTTCTCGACGTCGGCGGCGTGCAGGGCGGCGCGGGCCGGGTCGACGTCGCCGTCGGCGTCGATGAAGCCGGCCTCGACGGCGGCGGCGGTCTCCTGCTCGACCTCGGCGAGGCGCTGGCGCAGGTGGTCGACCTCGCTGCGGGCCTTCTGGGCGGCGGTGGCGGCCTCGGTGGCGTCGGACTGGGCCTTGGCACCGTCGTCCTGGAGCTCGCCGGCGCGCTGCTCCTCGGTGTCGGCACGGGCCTCGGCGGCCGCGGCGGCGCCTTCCAGGGCCCGGGCCAGGGCGGTGGCGGCGCGGGCACGGGCGGCGAGCGCGGGGGCGGCGTCGAGTTCGGCCTCGCGGATGGCGGCGGCGACCCGGGTGATCCGGTCTGCGGCGGCGCGCTGGCGCAGGACGGCCTCGGCGGCCTGCCAGGCGGAGTGCAGGGTGCGGGCGTCGATGAGTTCGCGGCGCAGTGCGGCGGCCTCGGCGGTGGCCGCGGCGAGGCCCAGGGTGGCGTGCCGGTGGGTGAGTTCGGCGGTGATGAGGGTGTGCCGGGTGCGGTCGGCCTCGGCGGCGGTGACGGCGCCCGCGGCGGCGGCGACCTCGACGGCGAGGTCCTGGGCGCGGTCGCGTTCGGCGGCGGCGCGGGAGGTGAGGGCGTGGGCGAGGCGGCGGGTGCGGCGTTCGGCGGTGCGGTGGGCCTCGCGGACGCTCTCGCGGGCGCCGGTGGCCTCGACGATGCGTTCCAGCAGGTCGAGGGAGCCGGCGGTGAAGTCGCGTTCGGCGGTGAGTTCGGCGCGGCGGCCGAGCTTGGCGGCGAAGCCGTGGACGAGGTCGGCGAGGCCGTCGGTGTCCCGGGTGTCGGTGACGGCGCGCAGCAGCAGGTCGGTGAAGTCGCTGTCGCGCTTGACCGCGAAGAGGCCGGCGGCCTCGCCCTCGTCGGCGTTCATCTCGCGCTGGTAGCGGAAGAGTTCGGGGTCGAGGCCGAGTTCGCCGAGGTGCTCGGTCCAGCGGTCGTGGCCGTCCTCGAAGACCAGGTCGAGGTGCGGGTGGGCCTTGCCGGCCTCGGTGAGGGCGTCGCGGAAGCCCTTCATGGTGCGGCGGCGGCCGCGGGCCTTCTGGTCGCCGGCCAGGCCGATGCGTTCGGCGACCGGCAGCGAGTCCAGGGTGAGGCCGGGGCCGGGGCGGAAGGAGTACCAGGTCTCGGCGAACTTGCGCGGGTCGGAGGAGACCTGGCGGCCGCGCCACTCGCTGACCTTGCCGACCACGATCAGCTCGCCGGTGACGGTGTGCTGCCACTCCAGCGCGACGTGGCCGCAGTCGTCGGCGAGCAGGAACTTGCGCAGCACGCCGGAGCTGGCGCCGCCGAGGGTGTTGCGGTGGCCGGGGAGCATCACCGAGAAGATCAGTTTGAGCAGGACGGACTTGCCGCCGCCGTTCTCCAGGAAGAGCACGCCGGCCGGGGCGGGGCGGCGGACCGGGCCCTCGGTGTCCTCGCCGAACAGGCCGATCTGCTGCGGGGCCGGGTCGGCGACGGGCTCGCCGACACCGCGCAGGTCGAGCACCGTGTCGGCGTAGCGGGCGCCGGCCGGTCCGATCGAGTAGAGGCGGACCCGGTTGAGCTCGTACATGTGCGGCGGTTCTCCGTGGGCGAGTCGGGTAGGGGTGTCAGAGCGAGTGGAACGGCAGGCCTGCGTCGGCCACCAGTTCGTCGCCGGTGTCCGGCGGCAGCAGGCTGGCGGTGCCGTCGGAGACCGGGACGATGCCGAGGTCGAGCAGTTCGGCCATGGCCGCGCTGCCGGCCAGGTCGCGGACCTGGAGCTGGTAGCGGGCGGTGGTGCGGTAGGTGCCGCCGGAGTCGTCGGAGACCTTCTGCAGGAAGCCGGAGTCGACCAGGAACAGCACGGCCTTGGCGACGATGCCGATGGTGGAGCCGGAGAGCCGGCGGGCGTCCTTGGTGGCGCCGGTGGCGGTGCGCCGGGCCCAGACCCGCCAGGCGGCCTCCAGGCCGGGGGCGTCGGACTGCGGGTCGGTGTTGTCGCCCTCGGTCGCGGCCTGCTCCTCCAGGCGGCGGCAGGCCTGGCGGACGAAGGCGTCGACGCCGTTGACGGTGATCCGGCCGAGGTAGCCGTCGTCGGCGAGGTCCTCGGGCCGGGGGAAGGCCATCGCGGCGACGGCGAGGTGGGCCAGGCCGTGCAGGAAGCGGTCGGTGGACTCGGTGGCGGCGCGGCGCGAGTAGTCGCCCATCCGGACGGCGAACAGCGAGTCCTCGGCGGCGGCGACGGCCATGCCGGCGCGCGGCGAGACCTCCAGGACGACCAGGCCCATGCCGGTGGCGACGGCGTCGGCGAGCCGGGCGAACGGCGGGTCCTCGCGGTGGCGGCGGACGAGTTCGGCGTACTCGGCGTCGCGGGCGGGGAGCAGCTTGGCCTGGAGGCCGAAGGAGACCAGCCGGGCGGCGTCGGCGACGTCGCCCGGGGTGATCGGGGCGGGGGCCGCGGGTTCGGTCTCGGCCGCCCAGGACGTGTCGTGGTGGGTCGTCACGGGCGGTGCTCCTCGGGGCTGTTGCTAGTACGGGTGATCTGGTGGTGCGTCGAGACGGCGGCTTCGTCAGCCGGCGTCCTTGCGGTCGGCGGCCATGCCGGCCGCGTCGAGCAGGGCGCTGCCGACGATCAGGTCGGCGCCGCCGAACTGCGGGTCGCGCAGCGGGGTGCCGTCGTCCACGGCGAACAGCAGCCGCTCCTCGCCCTGCCGGTAGGCGGTGCCGACCGGCGGGCTGGCCGCGTGGACGGCCAGCAGGGCGACCAGGTACGGCAGCTCCGGGTCCTGCCCGCGGGCCTCGGCGAGCAGGCCGGAGAGCCGGCGGGGGGCGTCGGCGGGCAGGTCGAGCAGGAGCAGCGCGGCCTCCAGCTGGGCTTCGGAGAAGCGGCTGTCGTCCGGGGTGGCGACCAGGTCCGGGTCGGGCAGTTCGGCGCCGAGGTGCTCGCGCTCGACCGGCGGGGTGAGCAGCAGGTCGACCAGGTCGGCGACCCGGACGGAGACGGGGGTGCGCAGGCCGGCGCCGCGGGCGAAGAAGGCACCGGTGGGGCGGACGGCCTGCTCGACCGGCAGCCGCAGCACGGGGGCGAGCAGCTGGCCGTAGAGGTCGATGCCGCTGCGGGCGCCGGGGGTGGCGAAGGCCTGCCGGTCCTGCTCGGCGCGGAACAGCGGGCCGGCCTCCAGCAGGCGGGTCTGCAGCTTGGTGTGGCGGCGGATGCAGTCCTTGACGATGTCGAGCAGCTCGGCGGCGCGGCGCTTGTTCTCGGCCCCTTCGGGGGTGTTCGGCTCGGCCTCGTCGCGGGCCTTGCGGATGTTGGTGAGAATCGCGTTCTCGTGCCGGTAGCGGTCGGCGATGTGGTCCAGCGCCTCGTCGATGAGGTCCGGGATGGCGCGCATCCAGTCGACGGCGCGGACGTTGCGCCGGGTCGCGTCGAGGGCGCGGCGCAGCGTCTCGGCGTACTGGACGGTGCGGTAGCGGGCCTGCTCGGCGGCGAGCTGGGCGTCGGCCAAGCGGCCGCGGCGGATCAGCACCTCCAGCTTGACCTCGGCGGCGATCTGGGCCGAGGTGACGTCGGTGTCGAGCGCGCCGACCAGGACGTTGACCGCCTCGTCGGTGGTGCGCAGGTAGACGCCGCCGTCGGGGCCGGGGACCTCCTCGATCAGCTTGAAGTCGTAGTCGCGCCGGACGTACGCGCCGTCCGCGCCGAAGGTGCCGTAGACGGCGCGGAAGCCCCGGTCGACGCTGCCGACGTTGATCAGCGACTCCAGCACCCAGCGGGCGACCCGCTCGTGCTCGGCGGCGGGGCGGCCGGCGGCCTGGGCGGCGACCCGGGGCAGCAGGCGGGCGAGCACTATGTCGCGGTCGGCGCCGGTGTCGAAGTCCATGTGCAGGGTGACCAGGTCGATCGCGGCGAGACCGACCTCGGCCATCGCGTAGCCGCCGTACTCGCCCGCCAGGTTGACCTTGCGGTTGTCCAGGTCGTGCAGGGGGGCGGTGCAGGCCAGCGCCTTGAGCCGGCGGGCCAGGCCCTCGTCGGCGGCGGGGCCGGGCGCGGGCCTCGCCGCGACGGACCCGGCGGGCGGCCGGGGGCCGGGCAGGGTGGGCGGGTCAGCGATGGCGGTCACGGTGCACAAGATTAGAGGTTCGCACCGACATCGACCGAAACGGGCCTTGTGGGCGGGCTGCGCGGCAGGCCGGAGGGCGTGTCGGGGGTGAATTCAGAACGGGATTTCGATGGGATTCCGCCAATTCCGAACCGATATTCGGCAAACCCGTGAAGACTGCGCGTCGCTACCGTGATGATCGGCCTATGATCACTCGACTGGTCAAAGCGGGCTTCGCCGCCGCGCTGTCCGTGACCACCCTCGCCACCGGTGCCGCCGCCTCGTCAGCCGCCCCCGCCGACGCCCCCGCCGTTCAGGGGCAGCACGTGACCGCAGCCCTGAACGGCTTCCTGCCGGGCACCACCCCTCCCGGACCGGGCAAGCTCTCGGTCGGCTGGACCTCTGCCGGCACCCAGGACCTCACCGGGCCGACCCACATCACCGTCGACCTGCCGCCCGGGCTCACCACCGAGCTCGGCATGTTCTACTCCACCCCGTACGACTACACCTTCACCGAGTCCGTCTCGCCCGACGGGCGCCACCTGGACGCCGTCCTCATCGGCACCCGCAGGCCCGGGCGCTACGAGTTCATGAAGCTGAACGTGGGCCGCGACTACACCCAGCAGCTGACCGGCCAGATCGTCGTGACCGTGTCCAATCCGAACGACACCGACCCGACCGGCCACGTGACGGCCCTGTCGGTCGACGGGACCACCCCGGCGCCGGTCGTCCAGGCGCCGCCCACGGTCGACGGCCTCGACACCACCACCGGCCCCGGCGCGGGCGGCACCGCGGTGACCGTCAGCGGCAGCAACCTGGCGCACGGCATGGTGCTGGTCGGCGGCGTCCCGGCGGCCGGCACCTGCACCGACACCGCCTGCACGGTGACCACGCCCGGCGGCTCGGGCAGCGCACCCGTCTCCGTGGTGACCCCCGGCGGCACGGTCGCGGCGCCGGCCGCCTTCGACTACACGGGCGCCCCGCCCCCGCCCCCGCCCGCGCCGACGGTCGGCAACCTGACCTACACCAGCGGCCCGGCCGCCGGCGGCACCCAGGTGTACCTCCAGGGCACCAACCTGACGTACGGGACGGTCGCGTTCGGCGGGGTGCCGGCCGCGCACGTCTCCTGCGGCCCGTCCTTCTGCTCGGCCACCTCCCCGGCGGCGGCGGGCCCCGGCCCGGTGGGCGTCACGGTGACCACGGCGGGCGGCACCAGCGCCCCGGTGACCTTCACGTACACCGCGTAGTCCCGACGTACACCGCGCAGTCCGGCTGTTCCGATGGCCCGGGGGGGCCGCCCCCCGGGCGCGGGGGGGGCGGGGGGGGGCCCCCGGCCCCCGGGCGGGGGGGGGCGCCCCCCCCGCGGGCCG
>NZ_JBHWIR010000112.1:7136-16705 GCF_042731835.1 Kitasatospora sp. NPDC059817
CGGTCTGGCTCACGAGGTCGTTGCCGTGGCCGCTCAGGTCCTTGACGATCTGGGAGTCGGGGGCGGGGCGGGGCGGCGCGCGCCCGCCCGCGCTCCGGCCCGGGGGCGCCCGGGCGCGCGGGCTGGGCCGCGCCCCGGGGGCCCCGCCCCCGGGCCCTCGGCGTGTCCGGGGGCGCGCGCCGGCCCGGCGTCCGGGGGTGCGCGCCCGCACGGCGTCCGGGGGTGCGTACCGGCGCGGCGTCTGGGGCGTGCCCGCACGTCAGGGGCTAGTTGAACGCGTTCAAATCGAGGGTCTAGAGTCGGTTCCGCACAGACGGGACAAGGCCCCGCCTGCTCTTCGGCATGGAGGTTCGCACCATGGACACCAATCCGGGCACCGATCCCGCGGCGGTACTGCGCAGAGTCCGGCGCTGGCTCTGGATCTTCGTGGTCTGCCTGGTGCTGAGCGGCCTGACGGCCTTCCCGCTGGAGACCGAGACCCGCTGGCTGGCCGATCTCGCGACCGGGCCGGCCGCGCCGCTGGCCGACCGCTTCCCGGCCGCCCTGGACTGGATCGAACGCGTCCGCACCGGCGTCGCGGAGACCAATGACCGCTACCCCTTCCTGGCCTACGGCACCGACTGGCTCGCCTTCGCCCACCTGGTGATCGCCGCCGCCTTCTGGGGCCCGATCAAGGACCCGGTCCGCAACATCTGGGTGATCCGCTGGGCGGTGCTCGCCTGCGGCGCCGTCATCCCCCTGGCCCTGGTCTGCGGGCCGCTGCGGGGGATCCCCCTGGGCTGGCGATTCATCGACATGTCGTTCGGAATCGTCGGCGTCGTCCCGCTGCTGATCGTGCTGCGGGCGCTGCGCCCGCTGGAACGTTCCTTCCAGGGGCCGGTGGCCGCGAGCTGAGTCGGAGCCCCCCAGCGCCGCCCCAGGGCGTGTGACCAGGGGTCGCACGCCGGTGGGCCCCCTGGGCCCGGGTCACGGGCAACGGCCTTCATCCGCAGGCCCTACCATCTGGCTCAACAGCTGCTGGAAGGCGGACGGGCGTGGCCGATGCGGTGATCGATCTCAATGCGGACCTCGGTGAGGGGTTCGGACGCTGGACGCTGACCGACGACGAGGCCCTGCTGTCCGTGGTGACCAGTGCCAACGTCGCCTGCGGCTTCCACGCGGGAGATCCGTCGACGATGCGCCGGGTCTGCGCGCTGGCCGCCGAACGCGGCGTCCGGATCGGCGCCCAGGTCTCCTACCGCGACCTGGCCGGCTTCGGCCGCCGGGCCATGGACGTCCCCCCGGAGGAGCTCGCCGACGAGATCGCCTACCAGATCGGCGCCCTCCAGGTCTTCGCCCGCGCGGCCGGCTCCCGGGTCTCCTACGTCAAACCGCACGGCGCCCTCTACAACCGCGTGGTCACCGACTCCGAACAGGCCGAGGCCGTGGTGGCCGGCGTGCTGCGGGCCGGGGCGGTCTGCGACGGACCGCTGCCGGTGCTCGGACTGCCCGGCTCCCGGCTGCTCGCCGTCGCCGAGGGCGTCGGCCTGGCGGTCGTCGCCGAGGCCTTCGCCGACCGCGCGTACACCTGGGCCGGCACCCTCGTCCCGCGCCGCGACCCGGACGCCGTGGTGCACGACCCCGAATCGGTGATCACCCGAGCCGTCGGCATCGCCCGGGACGCCTCGGTGGAGGCCGTCGGCGGCGAACGGATCGCCGTCGAGGCCCGCTCCCTGTGCGTCCACGGCGACACCCCCGGCGCCGCCCAGCTCGCCTGGCGGATCCGCGGAGCCCTCGCCTCCGCCGGGGTCCGGGTGGAGGCGTTCACATGACGCCCGCCGCCGTCCGGCGCGTCGGCGAGCGGGCGCTGCTGGTCGAACTCGACGACACGGCGCAGGTCGCCGCGCTGTACGGATGGCTGCGCGAGCGGCAGGAGAGCCGGGCGCTCGGCGCGGTCGAGGAGATCGTGCCGGCCGCGCGCACGGTGCTGCTGGACGGCGTCGCGGACGTCGACGCACTGGCGGCCCTGCTGCGCACGGCCCGTCCGTCGGCGGCCGCGGCGGCGACCGGGCCGCTGGTGGAGGTGCCGACGGTGTACGACGGCGCCGACCTCGCCGAGGTCGCCGCACTGTGGGGGGTGTCCGAGGAGGCCGCCGTACGGATCCACACCGGGCCCGAGTACGTGGTCGCCTTCTGCGGGTTCGCGCCCGGCTTCGGCTACCTGACCGGGCTGCCGCTCCGGTACGAGGTCCCGCGCCGGGCCACCCCGCGCAGCAGCGTCCCGGTCGGCTCGGTCGCCCTGGCCGGCCCGTACACCGGCGTCTACCCGGGCTCCTCCCCCGGCGGCTGGCAGCTGATCGGGCGCACCGGGCTCGCGCTCTGGGACACCGGGCGCGAGCCGGCGGCGCTGCTGGCGCCCGGGGTGCGGGTGCGGTTCACGGCGGAACGGGCGTAGCGGGGGTGCGGGCCGACGGCGGGCGGCGCGCGGGCCCCGGACGACGGCGGACGGGACGGCCGGGGGCGGGACGGCGGCGGACGGGGTGCGGGCGGACGGGGTGGGGGCGTTGAGCGGTTTGCTGGTGGTGCGGCCCGGACCGTTGACCACCGTCCAGGACCTCGGACGGCGCGGCGTCGCCCACCTCGGGGTGCCCAGGGCCGGGGCGCTGGACGAGCCCGCGCTGCGGGCGGCGAACCGGCTGGTCGGCAACGAGCCGGGCGCCGCCGGGCTGGAGACCACGCTCGGCGGGGTCGCCCTGCGCGCCCTCGGGCCGGTGGTCGTGGCTGTCACCGGCGCACCCTCGCCCGTCCGGGTGGACGGGCGGGCGGCCGCGTGGGGTGCGCCGGTCGCGGTGCCGGCCGGGGCGGTGCTGGAGGTGGGGGCGGCGACCGCCGGGGTGCGCGGCTACCTGGCGGTCGCGGGCGCGATCGCCGTCCCGCCGGTCCTGGGCAGCCGCTCGACGGACCTGCTCTCCGGCCTCGGACCGGCCCCGCTCGCCGCCGGCGACCGGCTGCCGGTCGGCCCGCCTCCGCCCGACCGCCCCCGGCCCGACCTGGTGCCGCTGCCCGCTCCCCCGGCCGAACTGGTGCTGCGGCTGCGGCTCGGCCCGCGCGCGGACTGGTTCGAGCCCTCGGCGCTGACCCGGCTGGCCCGCGACGGGTACCTGGTCTCCCCGGCCGGCAACCGGATCGGGCTGCGCACCGAGGGCCCGCCGGTCACCCGCGCCCGGGCGGGTGAACTACCCAGTGAGGGCATGGTGTTGGGCGCGGTGCAGATCCCGCCGGACGGGCGGCCGGTGGTCTTCCTGGCCGACCACCCGACCACCGGCGGCTACCCGGTGATCGGCGTCGTCCCCGCCGCCGACCTCGCGGCGGCCGCCCAGGCACGCCCGGGCACGCCGGTGCGCTTCGTACTGCTGCGGGAGCGCTGAGCGGCCGCGACAGCACGCCTCCCGGCGCGATCGCGGTTCCTGCACCACCGAAGCCAGCCGCGGCGGTGCATTCAGGCGGGGGCGCCGAACCACCTGGACAGGTGGCCGCGCAGGCCCTGCTGGTCCTCGCCGACCCAGGCCACGTGGCCGTCCGGGCGCAGCAGCACCGCAGGCACGTCCAACTCGTCGCTGACGTCGACGACATGGTCGACCCGGTCCGCCCAGCCCGCCACCGAGAGCCCACCGGTCTGATCGAGCAGCAGCCCGCGGCCGCCGTGCATCAGCCCGTAGAGACGGCCGCGCTTCAGCTGCACGTCGCGCAGCCGGCGGCCGAGCAGTTCATGCCCTTCGCCGAGGTCGTAGCGGACCCCGATCGCGATGATCTTCTCGATCAGGTACCGGTTCACCTCCTCGAAGTCCATCAGCTCCGCCAGCAGGCGGCGCACCGCCTGGGCGCCGGGCTCCAGGGACATCAACTGGATCTGGGCGCGGGTGTTGTCCAGCACGTCGGCGGCCACCGGGTGCCGTTCGGCGTGGTAGCTGTCCAGCAGCCCCTCCGGCGCCCAGCCGTCGACCTCGGCGGCCAGCTTCCAGCCCAGGTTGAACGCGTCCTGGACGCCGAGGTTGAGCCCCTGCCCGCCGGTCGGCGGGTGGATGTGCGCCGCGTCGCCGGCCAGCAGCACCCGGCCGACCCGGTAGCGCTCGGCCAGTCGGGTGGCGTCGCCGAAGCGCGAGAGCCAGCGTGGTGAGTGCGCCCCGAAGTCCGTGCCCGCGACGGCCCGCAGCTGGCGCTTGAACTCCTCGAAGGTCGGAGCAGCCGTACGATCCTCGGCCACACCCTCGGCGGGCACCACGACGCGGTACACCCCGTCCCCCTCGGGGATGGCGCCGAACCGCAGCTGGGTCTTGCGGACCTCCGCGATGACGGCGGCGATCGTCTCCGGCTCCTCCGCCAGCTCCATGTCGCCCAGCAGCGTCTCCACCCTGGAGGGCTCGCCGGGGAAGCCGACGCCGAGCAGCTTGCGCACCGCACTGCGGCCTCCGTCGCAGCCGACGAGGTAGCGCGAGCGCAGCCGCGTGCCGTCGGCCAGTTCGACACTCACCCCGTCCTCGTCCTGGCTCAGCCCCACCAGTTCGCAGCCGCGCCGGAGCTCGGCGCCGAGTTCGGTCGCGTGCTCGGTCAGCAGCCGCTCGGTGACCGCCTGCGGGATGGACAGGACGTATGCCTGGGTGGTGTCCAGCCGCTCCGGCCACTCCTTGCCGATGCCGGCGAAGAAGCCGCCGACCGCGAACTTCCGGCCGAGCGGGAGGAACCGCTCCAGCAGCCCGCGCTGGTCCATCACCTCAAGACTGCGCGCGTGCAGACCGCGCGCCCGGGCCGGCAGGGGCCGCTCCGCCTCCTTCTCCAGCACGAGTACCTGCACGCCGTGCAACCGCAACTCGCCGGCCAGCATCAAACCGGTCGGTCCGGCACCGACCACGATCACGTCAATCATCACAAACCCCCAGGTATGCCCGCAGATCCCGGCTTCGGCCGGTCATTCTGCGGCACGACCGGGGCCTTGCCGCAAGCCCCCCAGTCCGCTATACCTTGAGAGTGGCAAGGAGAGTCGGTGACCTCCTTGCCTTCGTTGTTTCCGCTCGTTGTTTCCGCTCGTTGTTTCTGCTCGCGGTTTGCCGCCCGCTGCGCGCGCTCCGCTCAACGCCCCGACAGCAGCTCCGCCACCACCCGCTGCGCCGGGTCGAGCGCCGACTCCCCGCCCTCCACCGCCCATACGGCGTTCTGCAGCACCCGGGCGAGCGTCCAGCCGACCGCCGCCTCGCGGTCCAGTTCCAGTGCCTCCACCAGGACGTCGAACCGCCACCGCAGCGCCCGGGCGACGTCGCCGGTGGCCAGTACGTCAGCCCAGCGGTTGCGCAGCGCCGGGAGGAGTTCGAAGCCGGGGTGCCCGACGAGCGGTTTGGGGTCGATGGCGAGCCAGGGGGCGCGGCCGCCGCCCTCGGGCGGGGCGAGGACGTTGCCGTAGTGCAGGTCCCAGTGCAGCAGCCGGTCGCCGGGCTCGGTGCGGACCTCGCGCAGGGCCGCGGCGCAGTCGGTGAGCAAGCGCCGCTCGGCCGGGTCGGCGAGGGCTGCGGCGGCCGCCGGGGCCCGCGCGAGCAGACCGTCGGCGAGGTCCGCCAGCCGTCGCAGGTCCGGGGCTTCGATCTGACGTCCAGTCAATTCCCTTAGCAGGCCTGCGAGGACGTGCAGCGCCTCCCGATCGTCCGCGACATCCAGCAGTGAACGCCCCGGGTCGAGGCGTTCCAGCAGCATCGAGCCCGAGGCCGGTTCGTGGCCGAGGAGTCGTACGGCCCCTCGCCCGTCCCAGGCTCGGAGGGCTGCCGGCTCGCCCTCCGTCTCCTCGCCCACCGGCTGGAGCTTGAGCGCCGCGGGCGTGCCGTCGGCGCGCCGCACCGGCAGCACCAGGGCGACGACGCCGTGCGCGGGCGGGCCGTCCGGGCGCAGATCCCAGCGTTCGAGCAACTCGCCTGCCAGCGCGGGGAGTCGGGCCGCCCAGGCGCGACCTTCGGGGCCGAGGGAATTCTCCAGGGACGCGGCCAGCGCGGGCGGGACGTCAACAGGCATCAGGTGGGCTCCTCTCCGACTCCCCAGCCTACGGTCGAGGTTCGAGGCCGGCCGCCGAAACGAAGCCGTCGAGGTTGTCGAGCATGATGTTGTGCCCGCAGTCCGGGACGGCCGCCAACCGTACGCCCGCATCCCGGAGTTGGTCGGCGCCGCGCGGCTCGCCGCCCGCCTCCGGGTACAGGAAGGCACGCGGGAGGTCGAGGCCGAGCAGCAGTTCGCGCATCGTCGGCACCGTCGCCCGGGCCAGGTGGACGGCGCTGCGGTACAGCGCCTCGGGCCCGGCGAGGCGCATCGTGGACCACCAGGACGGGCCGACCCACGCGGCGACCTCGTCCCGGCCGCCGGCCAGGAACTCCTCCTCGGTGAAGCTCGCGATGCCGCTGCTGCCGGGCCGGCGGCCGGGAGTGACCGGGTCCAGGTTGGCGTCGACCAGGACGAGCCGGGAGACCGACTCCGGATGCCGGTGGGCGAGGACGACGGCGATCGCGCCTCCCATGCTGTGGCCGATCACCTCGACTCCGGCGAGCCCGGCCTCCGCCAGCGCCGCGGCGACGGCGTCGGCGTGCTCCTCCAGGGTGTATCCGAAGTCGGCGGGCCGGTCGCTGAGGCCGAAGCCGAGCAGGTCGAGCAGCAGCGAGCGGCGCCCGGTGAGCCCCGGGTGGGCGGCAGCGGCCGCGAAGTAGGCAGGCGAGCTGGCGCCGAGGCCGTGCAGGTAGAGCCGGGCGGGCTCGGCTCCGGGCAGCTCGACCCATCGGATCCGGTCGCCGTTCGGGGTGACGGGGGCGTGGCGCAGCACGGGGACTCCTCCTCCATCGGGGGCTGGGAACGCCCAGACCATACATCGCCGCCGAGGTATAGCGGAACCGATATATCGAAGCTCCGAGGGACGAATCTGCGAGAGTGGCCCCATGCTGAAGCTCGCGATCCTCGGATTCCTCTACGACCGCCCGCTGCACGGCTACCAGCTGCGCCGCCACCTCGCCGCACTCACCGGGCACGTCCGCCCGATCAGCGACGGCACGCTCTACCCGGCGATCAAGCGCCTGGAGGCCGACGGCCTGCTGGTCCGCGAGACCGAGCCCGGCAGCGCCGCCGCACCCCGGCACACCCTCCACCTCACCGAGGCCGGCCGCACCGCACTGCTCGACCAGCTGCGCGAGCCCGAGCCGTTGGACATCAGCGACGAGAACCGCTGGTTCGCCCTGCTCGCCTTCCTGCGCCACCTCGACGACCCCGCCGCACAGGCCGCCGTGCTCCGCCGCCGCCTGGCCTTCCTCTCCGAGCCGGCGAGCTTCTTCTACGACGGCGACCGCCCGGTCGGCGCCGAGGAGTTCGCCGACCCGTTCCGCCGCGGCCTGCTGCTGATCGCCCGCGCCACCAGCGAGGCCGAACTCGCCTGGCTGCACGCCACCCTGGCCGAACTGGAGGACGTACCGACAGGCTGACGGTGACGGGCCGACAGGCTTCCGGACTGACGGACTGACGGACTGACCGAAAACCCGCTGCGGCACCTTCCCTCCCCGCCCTGCCCGTGTTCCGATGACGCCCATGGCCAACGACACGCACACCGGCAACGTACGACGCGAGGGGCACGACGGAACGGGCCCGGGCGCGATCACCCCGGACGGCTGCGCCGTCGAGCTCTGGGCCCGGCTCCCCGTCGGCGACGCCCCGGACGTGATCGAGGCCGCGGTGCCGGCCGGCGCCACCATCCTCGAACTGGGCTGCGGCGTCGGCCGGATGACGCACCCGCTGACCGATCGCGGCTTCACCGTGACGGCGGTGGACGAGTCTCCCGAGATGCTGGCCAGGGTGCACGCGGGCATCCGCACCGTGCGCAGCCCGATCGAGCGACTGGACCTCGGCGAGCGCTTCGACGTCGTCCTGCTCGCCTCCTTCCTGATCCACGCGGGCGACGAGGCGGTCCGCCAAGGCCTGCTGGAGACCTGCCGCCGCCACGTCGCCGCGGACGGCTGCGTGCTGATGCAGCGGGAGGGCGAGGACTGGCACCTCAACGTGCCGCGCGAGGGCAGGCTCGGCACCGACGGCGTGTCGCGCATCGTCTCCTCGACGCCGGTCGGGGACGGCGTGAACTCCGTCCACGCCGAGTACGAGTTCCCGGACGGCCGTTGGACGCACACCTTCCGTTCCCGGCCGCTCACCACCGCCGCGTTCGACCGGGCGCTGGCGGACACCGGTCTGACGGTCGAGAGCTACCTGACCAAGGACCGCACCTGGGTCCGCGTCCGGCCCGCCGGCTGAGCGGCGGAAGGCCAGGCGGAAGGGCAGGCAGAAGGGCAGGCAGAAGGGCAGGCGGAGGAGTCAGCGGGTCACGGAAGGGCCGACGGGCAAAGCCGGGTCAAAGGGTGAACAAAGAATAGTCATCTTCACCCCGTACCATCAGCCGCGCGCCCGCCCGTGCGCGGCCCGATGGCCGTGCGGGTCGCGGCCTGCCCGCCTGCCCGCACGCCCGCTCCGACCTGCGAGGACCGCACATGTACGACGACTCACAGATACCCCCGGTGGGTGTCTGGTGATCGACTGGTTCCACGGGGCCGTTCTCGGTCTGATCCAGGGGCTCACCGAGTTCCTGCCCGTCTCCTCCAGTGCCCACCTGCGGGTCTTCTCCGCCCTGCTGGGCTGGGACGACCCGGGGGCGGCCTTCACCGCCGTGACCCAGCTCGGCACCGAGACCGCGGTGCTGATCTACTTCCGCCGGGACATCGTCTCGATCGTGCGGACCTGGACGCTGTCGCTGTTCCGCCCGGCGCTGCGCTCGGACCCGGACGCCCGGATGGGCTGGTTCGTGATCATCGGCACGCTGCCGATCGGCATCCTCGGCAAGCTGTTCCAGGACACCATCGAGACCCACCTACGCGATCTGCGGATCATCGGCACCACGTTGATCGTCTTCGGCCTGCTGCTGGCCTTCGCCGACCGCACCCGCGCGGTCCGGCACGCCCGGCCGATCACCGACCTCACCCTGCCGCACGCGGGTGTCTACGGCCTCGCCCAGGCGCTCGCACTGATCCCGGGGGTGTCCCGCTCCGGCGGCACGATCAGCGCGGGCCTGCTGCTCGGCTACAGCCGGGAGGCGGCGGCCCGCTACTCCTTCCTGCTGGCGATCCCGGCGGTGCTCGCCTCGGGGGCGCTGGAGCTGTTCAAGATCGGCGAGGGCCCGGCACCGGCCTGGGGGCCGACCATCCTGGCCACCGCGATCGCCTTCGCGGTCGGCTACGCGGCGATCGCCTGGTTCCTCAAGTACATCTCGCACCACAGCTTCCTGCCGTTCGTGGTCTACCGGGTGCTGCTCGGCGTCCTGATCATCGGACTGGTGGCCGGTGGTGTGCTGGCCCCGGACGCGGGCGTCGTGAAGTAGAACCTCGTTCCACCAGGACCCGGAACAGCAGGGCCCCGGAACAGCAGTGGGGGGGGGGGGGGGGCGGGGGGTGGGGGCGCGCGGGGGGGGTGCGCGGGAGGGGCGCGGCGGCGCGGGCGAGCGGGGGCGAGCCCCCCCACACTCGCGAGGGGGGGAG
>NZ_JBHWIR010000112.1:16715-25431 GCF_042731835.1 Kitasatospora sp. NPDC059817
CACCCTTAACTGGCGGCCCCCTTAACTGCTGGGGGGGGGAACACCGGGGGGGGTGTCCCGGCCCGTCGTTCGCCAGGATCGGGGAGGCAGCCACCGGCCTGCGGGGCCCTACCGCCCGAACTCCCGGGCGGCGGTCAGCCGGCCGCGGACGGCGGCGTGGACCTCGGCCTCCTCGGCCGGATCTGCGGCGAGCCGGCGCAGGCGCTCCAGCACGCGCGCGTCACCCGTGGTGGCGACATGGCGCGCGGCGAGCTCCCGCGTGGACTCCTCGCAGTCCCAGAGGCACTCGACGGCGGGGCCCTCGGGGAAGTGCACATCGGTCACGGCGAGCGCCCGGGCGGCGCGGCCGCGCAGTTCGGAGGAGGCGGCCTCCCCGTAGATGTGGCGCAGCACGGGGACGGCGTCGGCGGCGACCAGCCGCCCCGCACCGTCGACCAGCGAGCCGAGCCCGGTACCACTGACCCCGCGGACGGAGACCCAGCGGCGCAACCCGTCGACGACGAGCGGTGCGTCGGCCGGCTCCCCGGCGTCGGCGAGCAGTTTGACGGCGGCCTCGCCGAGCGCGCTGTCCGCGCCCCCGGTGGCCGGGTCGGCCCAGCGGCGGGCCTGCGCCAGGACCTCGGGGCCGCGCATCCGGCCGACCAGTTCCAGGGCGGCGCGCACGATCCGGTCGTCGACGTCCACGGCGGCGGCCTCGATCAGCTCGACGGCGGCCGGGTCGCGCTGGTCGACCAGGTAGCGCAGTGCGGCCCGGCGGGCACCGGGCAGGCCCCCGCGGGCGGCCTCCAGCACGGCGGGGCGGTCCTCGGGCCGGACGACGGCGGTCAGGCAGCGGGCGGCCGCGGCGGCCCGGCGGTCCACGGCGTCGGGGGCGGCCGGATCGGCGGCGTCGGGCGCGGGCTCGGGCCTGCTGTCGGCTCCACCGAGGAAGGCGCCGGCCCCGAGGGCGCCCAGGCTCCCCTGGTCGGCCCAGGCCAGGACGTCGGCGGTGGACCAGCCCGGGGTGACGCCGCCGCGGTTGAGCTGGCGCTGCCAGAGGTCGAAGGGTGACTGCTCGCTGGCCGCCGCCACTCTCGGGTGGTAGGCCGCCCACAGCCGCCAGGGCCGGGGCTCGTAGGCGTTGCGGATGAACTCGCGCAGCTCGGCGTCGCCCTCGGGGCCCGGGGCGAAGCGGTCCAGGACGGCGGTGCCGAGCAGCAGCAGGCCGCGGTCGTCGTCGCGCAGGGCGAGCTCGTCGAGGGCCCAGGCCCAGTTGGCGCCGGTGGCGGTGTACTCGCGCAGCATCAGCAGCGCGTCGCGCCGGCCGTACGCGGCGAGGTGGCCCAGGACGGAGAGGGCGAGGCCGGTGCGGTTCTCGTCGTCGCTGACGAGGTCCTCGGCGGAGTGGAGGTGGTCCTCGATGCCGTCGAGGGGGGCTTCCAGCTCCATGTAGAGGCGGGCGTAGTAGAGGGAGCGGTTCTCGACCTGCCAGTCGGCTCGCGGATCCCTGGTGACGCACTCCTCCAGCGCGGCGATGGCCTCGGTACGGTCGGCGGCCAGCGCGTGGAGCTGCCCGTCACCGCGGCCTCGCTGCAGGAGGCCGAGGAGGCTGGCACTGGGTGCTATCACTGGCTCGAACATGAGGTCAGCATCCGTTGCGGCGGTCGTAGTGGCAACGGGATTTCCGTCGCCGGGGTCACTGGTCGGTACTGCGGTGGGCGCCCGGGCGCCGGAATCACCGAAGGTTACCGCCTCGCGCCACCTTCCGCACACAGGGCGACGAAGGCTGCTGCCACAGTGGCATATGCCAGGGGAATTTTGCCTGCGTTATGTCCAAATCGCCCGCAGGGGCGAGGGCGCTGTGCCACAGTCTTCTCACCACCGACGGCCCGCACGCGGCGGGCCACCCCCGAGCCATGGACCCGCCATGAAGATGCCCATAGGCGCCGCCCGCCCACCGGACACCGCCACGGTGGACGGCGCCCCGGCGGGCGCGACGGACGACGGCGCGCGCGGCGAACCGAGCGGCGACGCCGACAGCGGAACGGACGGCAGAGTGGACGGCACGGCGCAGGAGCCGTCCAAGAACCCCGACCTCGGCGACGGACCCGACGCCGACGGCGGCCGCGACCACCTCATCGGCTCAGCCGAATGGGACCTCCTCACCGACCGCGTCCACTGGAACGCGGACACCTACCAGCTCCTCGGCTGCGACCCGGGCAACGGCCCGCTCAGCCTGGACCGGCTGCCCGACCGCCTCCCCGAGGCCGACCGGCCCGTGCTGCGCCGGATGATGACCGACGCCCTGATCCACGGCCGTATCTCCGCCGGCACCCTGCGGATCCGCCGCGACGGCGCCCCGCACGCCAGCGTCGAGTGCGCGGGCGAGCCCGTCCTCGGCACGGACGGCACCGTCACCGCCCTGCGCATGCTGCTGCGGCCGGCACCCCCGAACTGACCGGGGCCCGCCGGGGCCTCAGAAGCTCCGGGCCGCACAACCTCCGCGTCTCAGGACCCCCAGGCCTCAGGACCGCTTCGGCCGCTTCTTCGCGTCCGCCGCCCGCAACTCCCGCCCCAGCTCGGCCCGCAGCTCGTCCACCACCGGCAGGCCCCGGTAGCGCGCGGTCAGCCGGTACATCTCGCGCAGCCGGTCCCAGGTCCGGTGCGAGGAGTTCTGCCCGATCAGGTTCATCACCATCTTGGCCTGGAACTCCGCCGCGTCCGGCTCGCCGCTCAGCCAGTGCACCGAGGCCAGGGTGATCCGGTCGAACAGCGCCGAGCGCAGCTGCCCGGTGCCCTCCCGCAGGGTGATCACCCGCTCCGCGTGCCGCTGCGCCTGCGCCGCCGCCGAGGGGTCGTGCTCCGCCAGCGTGCGCAGCACCAGCGCCTGCATGCCGCGCAGTTCGGCCTCGTCGAACACCTGCATCCAGGACGGCGGCGGCTCCGGCGCCCCCTCGGCGAACAGGTCCTCGGCCTCCCCGAGCAGCCGCCAGGTGTCCTGGGAGTGCCCGATCGAGGCGTGCGCCCAGGCCTCGACGGTGTTCAGCATCGCGCGCGTTCTCGGCAGCACCCGGCCGCCGGCCGCCTTGGCCGCCGACATCAGGTCGATCGCGTCGTCGGCCCGGCCCAGGTGGACCATCTGCCGCGCGGCCCGGGAGATCGCCTCGCCGGCCCGCGGCCGGTCGCCAGCCTCCTTGGCCGACTCCGCCGCGATCATGAAGTACCGCTGGGCGGTGGGCTCCAGGCCCACGTCGTGCGACATCCAGCCCGCCAGCACCGCCAGGTTGGCCGCGACCAGCCACAGCCGCTGCTCCACCGCCGGGGGGTGCCGGTGCGTCAGCAGGCCTCCCACCTCGTTCAGTTGACCGACCACCGCCTTGCGCTGGAGCCCGCCGCCGCGCGCCGCGTCCCAGGCGCGGAACACCTGGACCGAGCGCTCCAGCGACTCCACCTCGTCGAGCCCGACCGGGCCCGCGTCGTACACGTCCACCGCGGGGCGCGCCCCGCCCTGGGTGATCACCTGGCGCGGCCCGGGGACCGAGGCCGCGTACGCGACCGCGTCCCCCCCGAGCCAGCCCTTCAACGAATCGGCGATGACCGTTCCGGCCGTGAGCGCGGCACCCGCGCCCACCAATCCACGTCGGTTCAGCATGAGGTCCATTCCCGTGAACTCGGTGAGGACCGCGGCCGTTCGATCCGGCGACCATGGCACTGCTGCGGACTGCGCCGCTCCGGACCTGGTGGGCCGGTGTCGTTCCAGACCGAGGTCCTCAGTGGTGACGACACGGCCGAGCCGCTCCGTGAACACGGCCGCCAGCACCCTCGGCACCGGATCCCGGGGGATCTCCCCCTGCTCGATCCAGCGCCGTACCCTCGACGTGTCGGTGGACAGCTGCTGCTGCCCCATCGCGGCACCCCGACGGTTGACCAGCCGCGCGAGCTCGCCCTTCGACCAACCGGTCAGGACGAACAAGTCAGCGAGTCGGGTGTTGGGTTCCCTGCTCAACGAAGCCCCCAGGTTCCTCGGCTGATTCGAGGCTAGAGGCTCCGGCAAGTGCCAGGCGAGCATTCGCCACCGTTCGCCAGGGCCCGCCAGACTACTAAGCCAGTGCGCCGCGGGTGTGTTGTAGGGGTGCGCCACCTCGCCCCCGGGTCGGGCGGCGTCCCACCGGCGTCGGGGCAGTCCCCCGACCGTGGCACGGGACGCTCCCGGTCCTCACCCGAGGGGGTGGCGCGGCCGGGTGGCGCGGGGGCGCCGGGCACGGCCACGGCAGTCCGGCCGACCGTACTCCCCAGGGTGCGGACGGCCGGAGCACCGCCGTCGTCCGGGTCTTCCGACCCCGCGTCCGTGCCCGGCGCCCGCGCACCACCCACCGCACCGAGTCAGGGCCGCCGTCACGCCAGGAAGCACGCGGCACCGGCCCTCCCCGCACCGCGGGGCGCACCTGCCGACGGACAGAAAGGGACCACCCTCACCCCATGTACTCCTCAGCGACGACCCCCTCGCCGACCGCGACCCGCACCGCGCTGCGCCCCCCCACCGCAGCCGCCGGGCGCCCCGGGCCGAAGCAGGTGCCCCCGTCGAGCCGCCCGGTGGCCCCGCACGGCACCGACGGCCGCTCCACGGACGCCCGGGTCCCGTCCGGCCGTACGGCGCTGGGGCTCCGCGGCCCCGAAGCGGCCCCGCCCGTCGGCGGCCGGCTCCCGCTCGCCCGCCAGGCCGACGGCCGGGTGCTGCGCCCGCCGCACCGTCCCGGCCAGGTCGGCGGCCCCGAGCGGATCGACCCGTCGGCGCTGCAGACCCCGGCGGTGCGGGCCGCGCTGGCGAGCGTCGCGCGGATATGTCCCGCGTTCACCCCGCGCCAGGTGCTGCGCGAGGGCAGCCGCCACATCCTGGTGGCGGGCACCATCGGGCGGGCCCCGGTGGTCGCCAAGTGCCTGGCGCCGCAGGCGGTGCGGAGTGGCTACTTCGAGCAGTTGGTGGCCGACTTCCACCACGAGGTGGCGGTCTACCGGGCGTTCGTCCGGCACCGCCCGCCGGTGCGGCTGCCCCGGCTGGTCGCCGCCGACCACGACCGCTGCGTGCTCGTCATGGAGCGCGTTCCCGGGCGCCCGGCCGCGCGGGAGCGCCACCCGGTCAACGCGCCCACCCCGGGCGAGGTGCGGGCGCTGCTGACCGCCGTCCGGACGCTCAACCTGTGGCGGCCGCCGACCGACGTGTTCCAGCCACGCATGGACTACCCGATGGAGATCGCCCGTTACCACTCGGTGGGCCAGCTCACCGACCGGGACGCCGGCGACCTGCGCGGCCTGCTGCACGGCCTCGGCCACACCCCGCTCCAGCTCTGCCACGGCGACGCCCTGCTCAGCAACATGCTGCTGGCGCCGTCCGGCCCGGTGCTGGTGGACTGGGAGCAGGCCGGCTGGTACCTGCCCGGCTACGACCTGGCGGTGCTGTGGAGCGTGCTGTCCGGCGACACCGCGGCGCGCCGCCAGATCAGCCAACTCGCCCAGAGCGGCGGCACGCTGGCCCGGGACGCGTTCCTGGTCAACCTGGTGCTGGTGCTGATGCGGGAGATCCGGCTGTACGACGTGCCGGGCGCCGGCGAGGAGCAGCGGATCATGATCCGCCGGCTCTACGACGACGCCGCGCTCGCCCGCCGGGCCGTCCGGGCCGCGGTCGGCACCCGCTGAGGCTCCGGGCCCCGAGCCCCCGGGGCCCGGAATCCGCTACGGCCGGCCGCCGCGTTCCAGGGCGGCCCGGCCGGCGGCCTCCAGGACGGCCTCGTCCGGGGCGAGGTGCACCCGGCTGCTCAGCACGTCCCGCAGGTAGCGCTCCAGCGGGTGACGCCGGCTCAGGCCGGGGTTGCCGGTGAGCGAGACCGCCTGCTGGACCGCCGCCGTCGCGGCCCGGGTGGCCAGCAGGTGGGCCGGGCCGGTCCGGGCGACCGCGTCCGGCTCGCCCCGGTCCACCCGGGGGGCCAGCCCCTCGACCAGTTCCTCGGCGCCGATCAGCTGGGCCTCGATCTCGCCGAGGGCGCAGCGGTAGCGGGGCAGGGTGCCGAGCGGCTCGGTCAGATTGGCCGGAGTGCGCTGGTTGAGGAAGCGGATCAGCCAGGACTGGGCGGCGCGAGCCACCCCGATCGCCACCGCGGAGAGCGCCAGATCGTGCCAGGCGAGGGAGAGTTCGGCGGCCCCGGCCGCGTCCGCCGCGCCGCCCTTGGGAGCGGTGAGGCCGAGCGCGAGCTCGGTCGGCACCCGGACCTGCTCCAGCACCACGTCGTGGCTGGCGCTGGCCCGCAGGCCGACCTGGTCCCAGGTCGGGTCGATCTCCAGGCCCTCGCTCTCGCCGCGGACCAGGAACGTCCCCAGCCTCGGCTCCGGCTCGTCGGTCCGCGCCGTCACCGCCATCCAGGCCAGCGCCTCGGCGCCGGTGCAGTACGTCTTCCGGCCCGTCAACAGCCAGCCCTCGCCGTCCCGCCGGGCCACCGTGTCCGGCAGCGCTCCGGGCCGGCCGCCGGGCTCCGCGCGCAGCGTGTTGACCAGGGCGGGCCCGCGCCGGGACTCGGTGAGCAGCCGCCGGTAGCCCGCCGTCGGCCAGGAGGCACGGCGGGCCTGCTCGGCGTGCTGGAGCAGCGTGAAGGCGGTGACCACGGCCACCGAGGCGTCCCCGCGCCCGAGTTGGGCCAGTACCCGGACGGTGTCGGCGAGCGTGCCGCCCGGTCCGCCGTACCGCTGGGAGACGGTCAGGGTGAGCAGTCCGGCCTCGTGCACCGCCTCGATGCCCTGGTACGGGAAGGTGGCGTCGCGGTCGTGCTCCTCGGCGCGGGCGGAAAGCAGGTCGACCACCCGGGGCAGTCCGGCGAGGGCGGCGACGACGGCCGAGCGGTCGGGCGCGGGGTGGCCGGAATCCGACGCTCCCGAGGCGGTGCCGGGCACGGCGGCGGTCGCGGTGCCGGACGGGCGGTCCGCGGGCGAACGGTCAGCGGCGGTGGTCGTCATGGTGCTGGGGCCTCCGGGCGGCAGCGTGGGCGCGGCAGATGCGGGCGGCACGCCGGACGGGCGCGCGGTACCGGACGGGCGGCCTCGGAGGTCAGTTCACGGCCCGCCCCCGGATTCGGCGCCGGCCACGAACGGCCGGCCGCCCGCCGCCTCGGGGACGAATCCCCCTCAGCGGCCCGGACACACCGCGCTGGCGGTGCGCCGCAGGTCCAGATAGCTGCGACGGGTCAGCAGCGGGAGACGGCACGACATGTTCGCGACTGTACGAACCTGTGATCGAAACCGTCAAGCGGCGTCCGAGCCCCGGTCGAGGCCGGTCAGCCCTGCTGGAACATGTCGGCCGGGAGCGGCTTCAACAGCTGATACAGGTCGTCCGAAATCGGTCGGTCCCAGGACGCGATGGTGACCTGGACGCCGTCGCTGCGCCCGAACTGGGCACAGAACACCCGCTCCTCGCTGACCTTGACCTTCTTCACGATCAGCAGGTCGTCCCCGAGCATCACCGGGAAGTCCTCGGCCGAGACGAAGTCGACCGGCTCGTCGTTCTCCAGCGCCGCGAGCAGCTGCCGCACCTCGAAGGGCACGCTGTCGCCGGTCTCCCGGGCGGGCGAGCCCTCGGGGAGGTTGCCGATGAACATCGCCGGGCCTCTGCCGCCGAACAGGTCGTAGCGCAGGAAAATCCCCTGGCAGGAGCCGTCCGGGCCGGTCATCATGGCCGCACCGAAGTCGCCGGGCCAGTCACCCGGGTCCATCGCGAGCACGTCGAAGTCCGGGCCGGCGGGCTGTCCGGAGCGACGGCGGAGAAAAGACATGGGAACATCGTACGTGCCCGGCACACCACGCTCGCGAGGTGGGTGGGGCACCGTCGGGAGATCGACGCTCAGAGACCAATGTTGACTCTGAGCAACCGTCCGGGCTACGTTCGGTTCAGCACGACAGCCGTTCTGGGTTTCACCCTCCGGGGGGACGGCATGTCGCAACGCGGCCCTACACGCGTTTCCCTCACTGTGCACATCGTCGTGCCGAACTGCCGAGCACCCAGCTTCGTCGTCGCACACAGCACAGCAGACAAGCCAACAGTTCCATCACCACAAGCCAGATCCGCGGGGCCCCGGCCCGTCGCTCCCGCGGATCTTGCTCGGGACGCCGCCGCGTGGGGGCGTGCGGGTCCCGAGCAAACGGTGTCGCCGCCGAGTCGCTCTCGGCGTCGACGCCAGCCTCCCGGCGACTGCCGGCCCCTCGTGGGCCGGGACCGGCCGACGCACCCCGGTGCGCAGGGGATGACTGGGAGGATGGCCTGGCAACGCTGCCGGGTCGCACAGCAGGCGCCGTGTCTGGCCGCGTGGGGGCGGTGGGCACGGCGTCTGCCTGTGCTCATACTCTGAGCTGCGTTTGTCTAACAGTCAACAGAAATTCTGACGGGGCACGTTCAATAGATCATCAGTTGTGATGTTCGGGGCCGAAATCGACCGCGGAGCGGGCCCCGTTCCGACGGGACCCCAGACGCGTCAAAACCACACCCAGCCCCCCACACCCCCAGGGGGGGCGGCGGGCGCGCGCGCCCCCGCCCCGCCCGGCCCCGGCCGGATCGGCAGGCGCCCACCCCGGACGCGCCGCCGGCCCGGTCGGCCTGGAACGTGCGGCCCGCCCTCCCGCCGGCCGGGCGGGGCGCACCCCCCCGCCGGCGGGGGGGGGGGGCGCGGCCCCCGCCCCCCCCCCCCCCCCCCCCCCCCCC
>NZ_JBHWIR010000113.1:0-8890 GCF_042731835.1 Kitasatospora sp. NPDC059817
GCCTACCGCAGGCCCAGCTCCTTGCGGATGACCGCGTACCACTCCTCCGTCATGCTCCGCGCGGTGGCCTCGTCGAAGACGTTCGCGTCGTACTTGAGGAAGACCTTGAACCCCTCGCCGTCCCGGTAGGACTCGGCGGCGAGGACGTACTCCCCGGCGTAGGGCAGGTCGTCGAACAGCCGCAGGTCCAACTCGCCGGACGCGGCCGGGGCCGCGTTGGTCAGCAGGTCGGCGCCGTCGAAGTTCTGGAACAGGAAGTTGGTCAGGACCAGCGGTTCGTCGTCCGCGCCCACGGCCCGGGCGATCTCCAGCAGCGGGTAGCCGCCGTGCTCGATGCCGCCGACCACCTTGCGCTGCAGGGACTTCAGCAGCTCGGGGAAGCCGCCGACGGCCGTGCAGCGGATCGGCAGGCAGTTCGCGAACTGGCCGACGACGTCCTGGAACCGCTCCTCGTAGCGGGCGGCCGCCGTCATGCCGAGGACCAGGTCGTCCTGCCCGGTCAGCCGGTGCAGGAACCGTACGTACGTCGCGAACAGCACGGTGGCGACGCTGACCCGGTGCTCCCGCGCCGAGTCGGCCAGGGCGGCGGCCAGCGGCGGCGGCAGCTTGACCGTCGCCACGTCCACCCGGGGCATCCGCTTGGGGTCGTACGGCCGGTCGTAGGGCAGTGCGAGCGCCGGTCGATGACCTGCCAACTCCCGCAGCCAGTAGTCCCGGTGCTGCCGTGCGCGCGGGCCGGCGAGCAGCGCCTCCTCCCAGGCGACGAAGTCGCCGTAGCTCGTGCGACTCAGGCTCCCCCTGCCCTGGTAGGCCTCCTTGAGCGTGCGGATCAGGACCGCCGTGGACGTGCCGTCCAGCAGGATATGGTGCGCGGTGATCAGCAGCAGGCGCCGCCCCCCTGCGAGGGAGACCAGGTGCGCGCGGACCAGCGGGCCCGTCGCCAGGTCGAGCGGGAGGTTCACCAAGTCCCGCAGCCCGGCCAGTTGGGCGGCGCGCTTGGTGGCCGTGAGGTCGACCCGCTCGAAGGACGGCGCCCGGCCCGGGTCGATGTCCATGAACGGCGCGCCGTCCCGCTCGCCGAAGACGGCGCTCAGCACCGGGTGGATGCCGCTCTGGGCACGGATCGCCCGCTCCAGGGCGGCTTCGTCCAGCTCGCCGTGGATCTCGAAGAGGAGCGGGAGGTTGTACGCGGTCGACTCCGGCGAGCGCTGCTGGTCGCGGTACATGGTCAGCTGGCCGCACGAGAGGTTCCACCGCTCGCCCGCCGGGCCGGCCTGAGCATCCGCCGTGGCCGTCGCGGCGGCCCCTGCACCGGCGAAGTGGGCGCACAGGCCGTCGACGGTCTCGACGTCGAAGAGCAGGGTCGCCGGGACGTCGTCACCGAACTCCTCGCGCAGGGCGTTGGTGAGCTGGAGGACCAGGATCGAGTCCAGGCCGTAGTGGGTGAGCGGGGCCGCGGTGTCGATCCGCTCGGCCGGGATGCCGAGCACGGCCGCGGCCTTGTCGAGGATGAGTGCGGACAGGTCGGAGCGCGACGGCGGTGCGGCGGAGGGGGTGGGCGCGGGCGCGGGGCTCACGGCCGCCGGGGCGGGCACGGGCTCCGGCCGGGGCGTCGGTTCCACGGCAGGTACCGCAGCAGGCAGCACAGTCGGCACCACGGCAGGCACGGCGACTGGCGCCGCAGCAGGCACCGGCCGGGTGGCACCCTTCGGCCTGGTCCCGACCGCCTGCCGGGCCACCCCGTCGCTCTCCGCCGCGATGACCTGCTGCCCCAGCGGCAGCGCCTGCGGCAGCGGGAACACGACCGTCCCGAAGCCCTCCCCCGCCAGCACGTCCCGCCAGTTCTCCGGCGACAGCGCCGGCGAGCCCGGGATCCGCAGCGAGCGGTCGTCGAACAGCCACCAGCCTTCCAGCAGCCCGAAGGTGACGTGGCTGAACAGGTCGAAGGCCGACAGCTCGTTCAGCAGCAGCCACCCGCCGGCCCGCATCGCGGCCTTGGCGTTGCGCAGGGTGTTGCGGGTGTCCTTGGTCGCGTGCAGCACGTTGGCGGCGATCACCAGGTCGAACCCGCCCTCGCCGACATCCTGCCCGGCCAGCGGCCGTTCGATGTTGAGCAGTCGGCAGTCCAGGTAGGGCACGCCCGGCCCGTAGGTGGCGCGGGCGTGGTTGAGGAAGGCCTTGGAGAGGTCCGTGTAGACGTACGTCTCGATGCTCTCCTGGTACGGCTTGAGCGCGGCGAACATCCCGGCGCTGGTGCCGCCGGTGCCGGCGCCGATCTCCAGGATCCGCAGCCGCGCGCCCGGTTCGCGGCGCAGCCGCTCCGACACGACGGCGACGGCGGCGCCGGCCATGGCGCGGTTGAACACGTCCGCGACGTGGTTGTTGCGGTAGCAGCCCTCCACCAGCTCCACCGAACCGCGCGGGAACATGACGTCGGTGGGCCTGGTCCGGCCGGTCACGATGTCCGGCAGCGCCCGGAGCATGGCGGAGGCGAGCCGCAGTTCGGCCTTGCGGTCGGCGTCGGCCGACCAGGACTCGCACTGCCGGTCCCACTGCGCGAGCACGGCCTCCGCGAGCACGCCCGCCGTGGACACGGCCTCCGTCGGCCCGGCCGGGACGGTGGCCCGCCGGGCGTGCTCCAGCCAGTCGGCGTACACCGGCAGGATCGCGGTGTGGTCGACGGTCGCCAGCTGGGCCGCCAGGACCTTCGCCAGCCACGGGTCGCGCTCGGTCCGGCGCCACCGCACGACCTCGTCCATCAGGCCGTCCACGCTCTCCGGCGCGAGCAGCAGCTCGCCGCGCACCCGGGAGGGCGTCCGGCCGTGCACGGTGACCTGGGTGGCGCGGTCGAAGTTCGCCAGGGTGTTGTGCTGGTTGGTCTTCACGAAGGCCAGCTGCCGCTGGTCCCCGCCGAGCAGGGCGTCCAGGGCGGCGAGCCCCTCGCGCGGCTCGATCGACACCAGGCCGACCCGGCTCAGCCGTTCCCGGTAGAACTCGGAGGTGACGCTCCCGAGGTTGCCCCACCACCCCCAGTTCATGACCCTGACGGGGGTGTCCCAGTGCTGTCCGAGCGCGTGGGCGTAGGCGTCGCTGAAGGTGCAGCCGGCCGCGTAGTTGCCCTGGCCTGCCGCCGTGGTGAAGGACTGCATCGACGACAGCAGTACGGCGAAGTCCAGGTGCTCGCCGTCGAAGACCTCGGCCATCGCCGTCGTGACGTCGACCTTGGCCGCCAGCCCCGCGCGCAGGGTGGCCTCGTCCATCCGGGCGAAGGTGCTGTCCCGCAGGACGAGCGCGGCCTGCACGACCCCGTCGATCCGCGGGTGGCGCTCCCTGACGGCGCTGACGGCCCGGCGCAGCGCGGCCGGGTCCCCGGCGTCGGCGCTGAGGTAGCGGACGGTGCCGCGCCCCTGGACGGAGCGGAGCCGTTCCTCGATGGCCGCGTCGGGTGCGCTGCGGCCGATCCAGGTGACGTGCGCGCCGTACTGCCGCACCACGTGCTGGGTCCAGGCGGTGCCCAGGCCGCCGGCGCCGCCGATCACCACGTAGACGCCGCCCTCGCGGTAGACCGGTCGCGCGGGCGCCTCGCACGGCGCCCAGTGCCGGGCCAGCCACTGGCCGGCCCGCCGGACCCAGGCGTCCTCGGACGAGCGGGCGGGCAGGGCGGTGAGGTCGGCGGGCCAGTCGGGGCCGTCGAGGTCGACGCGCCGGACGCTCCACTGCTCGTACTCGCGCCCCAGGGAGCCGAACAGGCCGTGCAGCCCGGCGTGCGCCGGCTGGACGGGGTCGTCGGCATGGGTGGCGAGCGCGCGGGTGGTGACCAGTGTGATCCCCAGCGGCCGGGCGTCGTACCCGGCTCCGATCAGCGCCTTGATCAGGCGGAACGCGGCGACGACGCCGTCGTTCTGGGCGGCCGTGTACCCGGCGGAGTCGACGGGGTCGAGCTTGGGCTCGGGCGCCGTCCAGACCAGGTGGTCGACCGGTCCGAGGTCGCGCAGTGCGGCGGTCACCTCCTCGACGGAGGCGGACGGCGGCAGCGGCCAGGTCAGGGCGCCGGCGAGCGGTGCCGGTCCGCCGACGACCAGGACCCGGTCGGTACGGGCGGGCACGGGCGCGTCGGTCGCGGTGGTCGGGTCCCAGACGGGCGCGTACAGCGCGGGCTCGCTGCGGACGGTGCGGCGCGAGGTGTAGCCGGTCAGCCGCACGCAGACCGCGCCGTCGGCGTCGACCAGGTCGATATCGAGCTTGTCGAGCGGCCCGGCCGCGCCGCCGCGCACCACGGCCCACATCGCCGCCCGGCACGGGGCGAACAGGTCGAGCCGGTCCAGGGCGAACGGCACGGCGGTGTCCCGCATGCCGGTGAGGTGCGGCGCGACGGCCGCCTGGATCGCCGAGTCCAGCATCGCGGGCGCCAGCGGTCCGGGCTCCGCCGAGTCGGGCAGGGCCAGTTCGGCGAGGACGAGACCGGAGCCGACGTGCGCCTGCCGGATCGCCCGCAGGCTCGGGCCGTGGTCGATGCCCATCGTCACCAGGGCCTCGTGGATCCGCTCGCCGGACACGCTCTCCCGGCAGTCCGCGCGCAGGCCGGCGAGGTCGACCGGTGCCGGGCGCGGGGCGTCGGACGGCGCGATGGCGCCCTCGCAGCACACGGTGGAGCCGGTGCCGATCTCGAACCGGTGCCCGCCCTGCTCGCTCGCGCGGACCTCGACCCGGACGTCGACCGGGGTGTCCGCGACCTCCAGCGGCTGCACCCACGTGACGTTGCGCATCCGCACCCGGGTGGCGCCCAGCGCCTTGCGGGCGAGTTCGAGGTAGGCGACCGCGGGCAGGAGGTGACGGCCCTGCACCACGTGGTCGCGCAGCAGGCCGTCGGTGCGGGTCAGCGTGACGTTGTTGCCGTTGCCACTGTCGCTGCTGTCGCCGTCGCCGGTCGGGGCCCAGTGGCGGTCCCGGGCGAACGGGTAGGTCGGCAGCGGGATGCGTCGGCCCTCGGCCGGCGCCCGGTCGTCGTCGGGCAGCCGCGCCGGGGCGGTGCCGTCCAGCACCTGGAGCAGCTCGTCGCGGTCGCGGACCACGCAGGCGAAGCGGTGGGCGAAGCGCTGCCGGCCGACGGCCAGGGTGTAGGCGAGGTCGCCGAGGTCGATCGACGCGTGGGCGCGGACGTGGAGCGCCAACCGGCGCCGCTGTTCGAGGAGTTGCTCCTCCGTCCGTGCCGAGAGGACCACCACGTGGTCCGTCCGCGGCGCGGCGGCGGTGCGCACGGCGGTGTTCGCGACGGCCGGGGCCTCCTCGATCACCAGGTGCGCATTGGTACCGCTGGCGCCGAAGGAGCTCACCACCCCGCAGCGCGGCACCCCGGCGGGGCTCTCCCAGTCGTGGGTGCGGGTGCTCAGGTAGAACGGGCTCCCCGCCAGCGGGATCGCCTCGTTGGCGGTCTCGAAGTGCAGCGAGGCGGGGATCTTCCGGTGCTTGATCGCCAGCAGCACCTTCAGCACGCCCGCGATGCCCGCCGCGAACTGGGTGTGGCCGATGTTGGTCTTCAGCGAGCCGACCGCGCAGTACTCCGTCCGGTCGGTGCGGGCGCGGAACGCCCGGTTCAGCGCCTGGAACTCGATCGGGTCGCCGAGCTTGGTGCCGGTGCCGTGCGCCTCGACGAGTCCGATCCGCTCCACGTCGACGCCGAACCGCTCGTACACCTCGCCGAGCAGGCTCTCCTGGGACACCGAACTCGGCGCGGTGATCCCGTTGGTGGCGCCGTCCTGGTTGACGCCGCTGGCCTTGATCACGCCGTGGATGTGGTCGCCGTCGGCCAGCGCGTCCGCGAGCCTCTTGAGCACCACGACTCCGACGCCCTCGCCGGGCACGAAGCCGTCGGCGCGGTGGTCGAAGGTGTGGCAGCGGCCGGTCGGCGACAGCATCCCGGCGCGGCCCGCGAGCCGGTACAGCCGCGGCGTGGACTGGAGGAACACCCCGCCCGCCAGCGCCATCGAGGTCTCGCCGGACCACAGGTCCTTGCACGCCAGGTCGATCGCCACCAGCGAGCTGGAGCACGACGTGTCGACGGCGATCGCCTGGCCCTTGAGGTCGAGGAAGTACGACACCCGGCTCGGGATGACCGAGGTCATGTTGCCCCACAGGGTCTGCGCCGGCGCCTCCGGATCCAGCAGTCCCTGGTAGTCGCCGGCCCACGCCCCGACGTAGACGCCGCAGCGCGCCCGGCCCATCCGGCCCGCGTAGCCGGCGTCCTCCAGGGCCTTCCAGGACTCTTCGAGCAGCAGCCGCTGCTGCGGGTCCATCACCGCGGCCTCGGTGCCGGAGATGTTGAAGAACATCGCGTCGAACTCGTCGATGCGGTCGAGGAAGCCGCCCCGGGTGCAGGCGCTCAGGCCGTCGAGGTCGAACCGGGTCGCCTCGGTGACCAGGTCGTCGCCGTCGGCCAGGTGCGTCCAGAGTTCGTCCAGCGAGTCGGCGCCGGCGAAGCGGCCGCTCATGCCGATCACCGCGATCGGCCCGCGCTCCACGCTCACGGTGGCGCCGTCCCGCTGCCCGGTCGCCACGGGCCGTGCGGGCTGCACGACCGGTGGCGGGGCGCTCTCCCGTGCGTCCGCCGGCTCCGTCGCGCCCTCCGTGTGGACGATGACGCCCCGGTACTCGGCGAGCAGGTGCTCGGCCAGCCGGTCGGCCGTGCTGAAGTCGAAGACCACGCTGGTCGGCAGGTCCAGCGTCAGCGCGCCGTTGAGCTGGTCGACCACGCGGATCGCCAGGATCGAGTCCAGGCCGTAGTCGGCGAACGCCAGCCCGCCCTCGACCTCCTCGACCTCCATCGCCAGCGCGCGGGCGATCTTCTCCCGCACCACGGCGGGCACGATCTCGTCCAATCCCCTGTGTACGACCGCGGGTTGGACGATCGGCGCCGCGACCGGCGCGAGCAGCGGAGCGGGCGCAGGTGCGGCCACGGGTGCCGGCGTCTGCCGGGTCAGGTCGCCGATCCAGAACCGCTCCTTGGCGAACGGGTACGTCGGCAGCGACACCACCCGGCGCGGCGCGCCCTGGTGCAGGCGCTCCCAGTCCACCTCGGCGCCGGCCGCCCACAGCGCCGCGAGCTTGGACAGCTTGCCGGCCGCGATCCACTGCCGGACCAGCAGTTCCTGGAGTTCGTCGTCACCGGTGATCTCGGCGAGCAGTCCGCCGGATTCCCCGGCGGTGCCCCGGTGCCCCCGGCCGGCCCGCAGGGCGGCCCTCAGCTCCGCCGTCGACGAGACCGCGACCGCGTACCGCTCGGCCATCGCCTCCCGCCCGACCTGGAGCGTGAAGGCCAGGTCGGCGAGGGCGGTGTCCGGGTTGCGGTCGAGGAACCCGGCCAGCCGGTCGACGGACGCGGTGAGCTGGTCGGGAGTCCTCGCGGAGAGGACGACGACGTGTGGGGATTGTTCGACGTTTTGGACGTGTTGGGCTTGTTCGGCGCCGTTGATCGCGCCGTCGGTGGGCTGCACGGAATACTCCTCGACGATCACGTGCGCGTTCGAGCCGCCGGCACCGAAGGAGGACACCGCCGCGATCCGCGGGCCGTCGCAGTGCCACGGGCTCAGTTCGCGCTGGACCCGGAACGGGGTCCGTTCGAAGCTGATGTTCGGGTTGAGCTGTTCGGCGTGCAGGCTCGGTACGAGCTGCCGGTGCTTGAGCTGGAGCAGGACCTTTGTCAGACCGGCCACCCCGGCCGCGGCCTCCAGGTGGCCGATGCCGGACTTCACCGAGCCGATCGCGCAGAACTGCCGCTCCACGGTGTCCTGTTCGAAGGCCTTGGTCAGGCCCGTGATCTCGATCGGGTCGCCCAGTTCGGTGCCGGTGCCGTGCGCCTCGACGTAGCCGACCTGCCGGGCGGAGACCCCGGCCTGGTCCAGCGCCCGCCGGACGACATCGGCCTGGGCGACCGGGCTCGGCACGGTGTAACCGGTGGAACGGCCGCCGTGGTTGACGCTGGAGCCCCGGATCACCGCGAGCACGCGGTCCCCGTCGGCCACCGCGCAGGACAGCGGCTTGAGCAGCACGCACCCGACGCCCTCACCGGGCACGAACCCGTGGCCGCCGGTGCCGAAGCTGCGGCAGTGCTGGTCGGGCGAGAGCATCCCGGAGCGGCACAGCTCGACGTAGTCCAGCGGGTGCGCGTAGAGGTTCACGCCGCCGGCGATCGCCACCTCGCAGGCGCCGCGCCGGAGTTGTTCGCACGCCTCGTGGATCGCGGTCAGCGACGCCGAGCACATGGTGTCGATCGTCAGGCTCGGCCCGCGCAGGTCGAGCAGGTAGGAGGCGCGGGCGCTCAGCGAGGCGAACGACAGGCCGGGCACCACGAGTTCACCCGAGGGCAGCCGGCCCACCTCGTGCCGGGCGTGGCCGACCTTGGTGACGCCGGCGAACACCCCGACACCGTGGCCGTGGCGCTCGGCGAGGCGCGCCCTCGTGTACCCGGCGTCCTCCAGCACCTCCCACGCCGCCTGCACGAACAGCCGCTCCTGCGGGTCCATGGCGTAGGCGTCGCGCGGGGCGATGCCGAAGAACCGGGGATCGAACGCGGCGAAGTCGTCCAGGAAGCCGCCCCACTTGCTGTAGCTGCGGCCGGTGGCCACCGCCGTGTTGCGGTCCGGCTCGAAGAAGCCGTCCAGCGGCCAGCGGTCCACCTCGCGGACGCAGTCGCGGCCCGCCGTGAGGTTCTCCCAGAACTCGTCCAGGTCGGCGGCGCCCGGGTAGCGGCCGCTCAGCCCGATCACCGCGATCGGGTCGTCGGGGCCGGGCGCCCGCGGGGATGGGTGGGCGGGAGGCTGGGCCGGGGTGGCCCGCGGGGCGGGGGGCGCCGGCGGGGGGGGGCCAGCCCCCCCGCGGGGGGGCGGGGGAGCGC
>NZ_JBHWIR010000113.1:8900-25354 GCF_042731835.1 Kitasatospora sp. NPDC059817
TGGGGCTGGGGGGGGGTGGGGGGGGGGGGGGCCGGGTGCGCGGCGCCCCCCCCCGGCTGGTCGCCCGCCACCGGCCGGCCGGCCGTGACCGCCCGCTGGTGCGCCGGTTCCCGCCGGAGGCCGGCGAGTTGACCGGCCACGGCCCGCAGGGTCGGGTGCTCGTAGAAGATCGTCGACGAGACCTCGGGGTACGTCCGCACCAGCTCCCGGTTGAGCTGGATGACCATCACCGAGTCCAGGCCGATGTCGACCAGCGGGCGGTCGGGGTCGACCGCGCCCGGGGCGAGCCCGCTGACCTCGGCGAACAGGGCGAGGAGGTGGCCGAGGACGTTCGGATCGGCGCTACGAACGGGAGCCTTCGGCACGGGAGTTGTCGACGCAGGAGTTGTCGGCGCGGCGGCCGGGGCCGGCGTTCCGGTCGGCACCCGCGCCGGGTCGCCGTGGTGCACCCACACCTGGTCCGCCCCCGCGTTCCAGGCGTCGACCAGCGCCGTGAGCCCGGCTTCCGTGGGCATCGGCGCCAGCCCCCGGTCCTCCCACAGGTAGGCCCGGGTCCGCTCGCCGACCTGCATGCCGCCGTCCTCCCACAGCGGCCAGGCGATGGACAGGGTGCGCCCGCGGCGCAGCCCCTCGGCGACCCGCGCGTTGCGTACGGCGGCGAACTCGTCGAGGAAGGCGTTGGCGGTCGCGTAGTCGGACTGCCCCGGGTTGCCGGTGATCGCGGCGCCCGAGGAGAAGGTCAGCACGAACTCCAGCGGGCAGTGCCCGGTGGCCCGGTCGAGGTGCACGAGAGCGTCCACCTTGGTCGCGAGGACCTCGTCCCACTGCTCGGCGGTTTTGTCCGCGAGCAGCGAGTCCCGCACCACGCCGGCGGCGTGCACGATGCCGGTGACGGCGCCCGCCTCGGCGACCAGGTGCCGCACCTCCTCCCAGCGGGAGACGTCGGCGCGCACGTACCGCGCGTCCGCACCGGCCTGCCGCAACTCGGCGAGCAGGCGCTCGATCCGGCCGTCCTGCGGCGAGCGTCCGGCCAGCACGACGGTCGGCCGCCGGACGTCGGCGGCGATGCGCCGGGCCGTCGAGGCGCCGATCCCGCCGGCCCCGCCGGTGATCAGGTAGACGCCGCCGTCCCGCCAGGGCTTGCCGAATTCCCTTCCCGTACCTGGGAATTCGGCCGGTGCCCAGCTGCGCGTGTGCCGGACGCCGTCGCGGTAGAGCACCAGGTCGTCGGCGGCGCGGGCGTTCTCCGCGACGACGGCGGCCAGGTCGGTGCCTTGGACGCCTTGGACGCCTTCGATACCGATGACCTGGCCGACGATCCGCGGGTTCTCCTTGGTGACGGTCCGCAGCAGGCCCGCGAGGGCGAGGTCCGCCGTGACGACCTGGACGAGCGTGGTGCCGTCCCGGGCGTCGAGGCCGCGGACGGTCTCCAGCAGCTGCCACGACAGGTCGCGGAACCGGCTCTCCGGCCGCTGCTCGGCCGTGTCGAGGCGGATCGCCTCGGGCACCTCCCCGTCGACCCCGCACAGCACGACGACGTGCCGGTCGTACCGGGCGGTCGCGGCGGCGGGCGTCGGCGTCCAGCAGGCGGTCAGCAGGGTCGTGCCGCTCTCCTGCCGGGTGCCGGGGGCCCAGAAGCGGTCCCGGGCGAACGGGTATCCGGGCAGGTGCGCACGCCGGGGCGTGCCGTCGCCGAGCAGCGAACGCCAGTCGACGGCGCCCCCGCCGACCCACCGCCCGATCGGCTCCGGCTCGGCTCCGCGCTCGCCGGTGGCGACGAACGCCCTGAGCGCGTCGACGAGTTCGGCACGGGACGAGACGACCCAGCCGACCCGTTCCGCCATCTCCTCGCGGCCGACCTGGAGGCTCCACGCGAGGGACCGCAGCGAGACCTGCTCCGACTCCGAGGACTCCAAGTGGGCGAGCAGGCCCCGGGCCCGGTCGGTCAGCTGCCGGGCGGTGCGGGCCGACAGCGGCACCGCGACCGGCCCGCCGTCGCCCTCCCCGTCCCGGTCGCCGCGCACGTACTCCTCGACGACCACATGGGCGTTGACGCCGCCGAACCCGAAGCTGCTCACCCCGGCACGCCTCGGCGCGGGGCCGCCGTCACCACTGCGGGGGCGCGGCCAGGCCTCGTTGTCCCGCACGATGTGGAACGGGCCGCCGGCCAGCTCGATGTACGGGTTGACCTCCTGGAGGTGCTGGGTCGCGGGCAGCACGCCGTGCTTGAGCGCGAGCAGCACCTTCAGCAGCCCGGCGATGCCCGCGGCCGACTCCAGGTGGCCGATGTTGGTCTTGACCGAGCCGAGGCCGCACGCCCCGTCGTCGCTGCGGCCCAGCCGGCGGAACGCGGTGCGCAGCGCGCGGACCTCCACCGGATCGCCGAGGGCCGTGCCGGTGCCGTGGGTCTCGATGTAGCCGATGGTGTCCGGGTCGAGGTCGCCGACGGCGGCCGCCACCAGCTCGGCCTGGGCGTCGGCGTTCGGCGCGGTCAGCGAGTTGGCCCGGCCGCCGTGGTTGTACGCGCTGCCCCGGAGCACCCCGAGGATCGCGTCACCGTCGCGCTCCGCCGCCGCCAGCGACTTGAGCACCACCACCCCGACGCCCTCGCCGCGGACGTAGCCGTTCGCGCCCGCGTCGAAGGTCTTGCAGAGGCCGTCCGGGCTGAGCATGCCCGCGCGGTGCGCGCTGACGAAGGTGTCCGTGCTGAGCAGCACGTTGACCCCGCCCGCGACGGCCAGGTCGCAGGTGCCGGAGCGGATTGCCTCGATCGCGCGGTGCACCGCCACCAGCGAGCTGGAGCAGGCCGTGTCGATCGGTTCGCTCGGGCCTCGCACGTCGAGCAGGTACGAGATGCGGTTGGCCAGGATCGAGTGTGTGGTGCCGGTCGAGGTGAAGGCGTCCGGTCGCACGCCGAGCGTGGCGAGCAGCGTCGCGTAGTCGTTGCCGGTGACGCCGATGAACACGCCCGTGTTGGTCGGCAGGTCGGCGGGCCGGTACGCGCTGTCCTCCAGCGCCTGCCAGACCGTCTCCAGGACGAGGCGGTGCTGCGGGTCCATCAGTTCGGCCTCGCGCGGCAGGATGCGGAAGAAGCCGGCGTCGAAGGCGTCGACGTCGTCCAGGGCTCCGATCCGTTGGGGGAAGTCCTGGGCCTCGATGGCCTTGCGCTGCTGCTCGTCGTAGCGGTGCAGCGGGAACGCGGTGACGGAGTCCTTGCCCGCCAGCAGGTTCGCCCAGTACTCGTCCAGGTCGCGGGCGCCCGGGAAGCGCCCGGCCGCGCCGATGACGGCGACCGGCTGGCGCGGGTCGGGCCCGGTGCGAACCGGCTCCGGCTGGGGCTCCGGCTGCGGCTGGGGTTGGGGCTGGGGTTCGGCCTTGATCTTGACCTCCGCCTCAGCCTCGGCCTTGATCTTGGCCTCGGCCTTCACCGTGGCGCCGTGCTCGTCGACCAGGTGGGCGCCCAGCGCCTCCAGGGTGCTGACGTCGAAGAACACCGCCGGGCTGACCACGACCCCGAACCGCTCGTGGATCTCCTTCGCGAAGGTCACCAGCGAGATGGAGTCGAAGCCGAACGCGTCCAGTCCGGTGCCGGGGTCGAGCTCCTCCGGCTCGAACTTGAGGATCTCGGCGGCGATGGCGCGCAGGACGTCCACGACACCCGACACCGCCGACACCACCGGTACATCCGGCTCAGCCGGTACGGCCGGCTCCCGCTCTCGCACCGGGCGGGCCTGCGGCGCCGGACGATCGCCCGGCGCCACCCCTCCGGTGCCGCGCCGCACCCCGGCCAGCTCCCCGACGACCTCGCCCGCGCCCCCGAGCAGCAGGATCCGGTCGTCGCCGAGGACCACGTGCGTGACCGGCGAACCGGCCCGCACCCGGATCTCCGCGACCTGGTTGAGCGCGACCAGGGTCCAGTCCGGCGCCCCGGCGCGCTTGGCCTCCCACTGCACGCCCTGGGCGATCGCCGCGAGCACGAACGGCTCGACGGTGACGTTGCGCCGGACGTGGTCCTGCTGGAACGCGGGACTGCCGATGGTCAGCACCGTCCGGCCGTCCGGCGCGCGGAACACGCCCTCGACCGCGCACGAGGCCGGCTTGTAGTCCAGCCCGCCCTCGGCCAGTTCGGCCAGGAACTGCTCCCGGGTGAGGACCTCCCGCAGCCCCGCCGGCTCGACCCTGCCGGAGGGCGCCGTGGCCGTCCCCCGCACGGTGAACTCGACCGCCGCCGTCCCGTCCCCGGTCCGGACGGTGCCGTGGCCGTCGGCGAACTCCGTGACGAGCCGCGTGGTCGTGGACCAGTCGATCGGCCGCAGGACGCGCAGGTCGTGGACCGACGCCTCGGCGGCGAACCCGCTGACCTTCGCGGCGGCCAGCGCGAGGTCCACCACGAAGGTGGGCACGATGGTCGGCGCCTTGGCCAGGCGGTAGCCGTAGTCGAGCAGGTCGGTGAGGTGGACGTCCAGGGCGTAGCGCAGGCCCCGGACGTCGGATTCGTTGCGCCCCAGGAAGGGGTGCAGCCGCTCGCGCAGCGCCAGCGGGGCCAGCACGGACGGTGCGCCGTCGGTCTGCTCGATCCAGCAGCGCACCTTCTCGAACGGGTAGGCGGGCAGCGACACCCGGCGTGCCGTCGGCAGTTGGTCCCAGTCGACGGTCTTGCCGCCGGCCCAGGTGGTGGCGAGTTCGTGCGCGGGCAGCTCCCGCCGCCCGGCCAGGTAGCCGTCGACGGCCGCCAGCGCGGACCGCTGGTCCCCCGCCACGAACGCCCAGCGGTGCGGCAGTTCGTTCTTGCCGACCCGCAGGGTGTACGCGATGTCGGGGAGGTCGGCCTCCCGCGCCCCGGCGAGGTGGTCGCGGAAGACGGCCAGGTAGCGCCCGAGCGCGGCCTCGTTCATCGCCGAGAACACGAACAGCTGCTCGCCGAAGGGCTCTTGGCGCACCGGCCGTTCGGGGTACTCCTCCAGGATGATGTGCGAGTTCATGCCGCCGGCGCCGATCGAGGTGATGCCGGCCCGCCGGGGGTGGGTGACCTGGCGGCCGTCCACCTCGGTGACCATCGGCTGCCAGTCGGCGAGCTTCTGCTGCACCTGGAAGGGGGTGTCGGCGAAGTCGATGTCCGGGTTGAGCTCCGTGCTGTGCAGGGACGGCGCCAGCTTGCCGTGCCGCAGTTGGAGCAGCACCTTGGCCAGGCCGATCATGCCGGCCGCCGCGAGCAGGTGCCCCATGTTGGCCTTGACGGAGCCGAGGGCGCAGAACTGGCGGTCCTCGGTGTACTTGCGGAACGCCGACGTCAGGGCGCGGACCTCGATCGGGTCGCCCAGCGCGGTGCCCGAGCCGTGTCCTTCGACGTAGCCGATCGTCCTCGGGTCGACGCCGGCGTCCTCGATCGCCTTCTGGATCGCGTGCGCCTGCATGCCCGGGTTCGGCACGGTGAAGCCGTTGCGCGTCCCGGCGTTGGACAGGGCGGTGCCCTTGATCACGGCGTACACGTGGTCGCCGTCGCGCTCGGCGTCGACCAGCGGCTTCAATACGACCGCGCCGACGCCCTCGCCGAGGATGGTGCCGTCCACGCCGTGGCCGAAGCTGCGGATCACGTCGGAGGTGCCGGTGGTGAAGTGCTCCTCCGAGGAGGTGATCAGGTTGTACGGGTGCAGCATCAGGTTGACGCCGCCCGCGACGACCATCCGGCACTCGCCGGCCCGCAGCATCTGCACGGCCTGGTGCACGCACGTCGACGAGGCCGAGCACATGGTGTCCAGGAAGATCGACGGCCCGGTCAGGCCGTAGAAGTAGGACAGCATGTTGGGCAGCGTCCCGGTGTAACTGCCGCTCTGCGGCGCGCCCCTGGTCAGGCTGTTCTGGAAGCCGTACAGGTTGTAGTGGTTGCTCATGGTCCCCACGAGCACGCCGACGTCGCCCTGGTAGCGGCGCTGGATGGTCTGCCGCGAGTAGCCGGCGTCCTCCAGCGCCTCCACGCCCGACTGGAGGAACAGCCGCACCTCCGGGGACATCTGCTCGGCCTCGCGCTTGGAGATGCGGAAGTAGCGGGGGTCGAACTTGTCGAGGTCGCGCAGGAACGTCCCGGTCCGGATCACGCTCTTGCCGTGGACGGACCGGTCGCTGTCGTAGATGGCCTCGTGGCCCCAGCGGTCGGCGGGGACCTCCTCGAAGGTGTGCCGGCCGCTCTCCAGCAGTTCCCACAGCTCGTCCATCGTGTCGGCGCCGGGGTAGCGCCCGGACACTCCGATGATCGCGATGTCGTGCCGGTCGTCGCGCGCGGGTTCGCGGACCTCGGTGACGGCGGACGCGGCCGGGGCCTCGAACCGGGCGGCCGGGGCCTCGGGCTGGACCGCCGGGGCCTCGGGCTGTACGACCGGCTCTTCCAAGGCTTCCGGGGTTTCGGCCTTCCCCGACTCCCCCAGCACCGCCTCCAGCTGCGCCCGCCGGGTCTCCACGAAGTGCGCGGCCACCTCGGCGATGTTCAGGTACTCGAAGAAGATCGTCTTGGACAGCGGCCCGAACACCTTCTCCAGCTGGGCGGTCACCCCCAGGATGCTCAGCGAGTCGATGCCGTACTCGATGAGGTTGGTGGTCGACTCGATGTGCTCCGGGGCGTGCCGCAGGACCTCGGCGACGACCCCCCTGAGCAGTTCCTCGGTGCGCCGCAGCAGGTCGCCCTCGCCCGCGCCGCCTGACGGCGCAGCGGTGGCGGACGAGGCGGTGGCCGGGGCCGCGGGGGCCGGTGCCGCCCGGCGTTGCGCGGCCAGGGTGGCCTTGGAGCCGTAGGCGACGACGAGGTGCGCGGGGGCGTCGGCGAGCAGGGCCCGGCCGAAGGCGCGCAGCCCGTCCTCGGTGGGCAGGTCCTCCCAGCCGCGCTCGCGGCGCAGGGAGTCGCGGGTGACCTCGTCCAGCGTCATGCCGCCGTCGGCCCACAGCGGCCAGCTGATCGCGACGGTCCGGCCGCTGCGCTCGCCCGCGTCGACCAGCGTCCGGCGGTGCCGGGCGAAGGCGTCCAGGAAGGCGTTGGCCGCCGAGTAGTCGGACTGCCCCGGGCTGCCGTAGACGCCGGCGACCGAGGAGAAGAGCGCGAAGAACTCCAGGTCGAGGTGGCGGGTGGCGGCGTCGAGGTTGAGCGTGCCGCGGACCTTCGGCGCCGTCACCAGGCGGACGTCGGCGAGGTCCTTGCGCAGCAGGTACTGGTCGCGCAGCAGGCCGGCCGCGTGCACGACGCCGTCGAGCGATCCGTGCTCGCGCACGATCGTGTCGACCGCGGCGCGCACGCCTGCGGCGTCGGCGACGTCGACCGGCAGGTAGTGCGCGTCGACCCCTTCGGCGCGCAGGGCGTCCACCGAGCCCGCCGGGGAGCGTCCGCTCAGGACGACCGTCGCTCCCGCGCTGCCCAGGTAGCGGGCGAGGTGGCGGCCGATGCCGCCCAGGCCGCCGGTGACCCAGTAGACGCCGCCGGCCCGCAGCGCGGGCACCTGCGGTCCGGCGTCGAGCCGCGTCTCGACGGGTTCCAGGACCTGCCGGGTGCCGTCGGCGGTGTAGCGGACCTCGGTGTCGGCGGAGTCGTCGGCGCACTCCTCCCGCACGATCCGCGCGAGCTGCTCGGTGGAGGCCGCGTCCAGGCCGGCGACCCGGACGACCCGGCCTGAGACGAGCGGGTTCTCCAGGGCGGCGGTGCGGAACAGGCCCGCCAGCGGTGCGTGGAAGTGGGCCGGCACCCGGGCGTCGACCAGGGCCACGAAGCGGTGCCCGGTCCGAGGAGAGGACGCGAGCACCTGCTGGACCTCGGCGAACGCCTGCTCGGTCGCGGCGTCGACGCCGTCGGCCGGGCTCGCCCGGGTGATCTCCGGCAGGGTCAGGAGGTGCGCGGTGCGGGTGGCGCCGCCGTCCGCGTCCAGCGGCCGGTCGGTCCACCGGGTGGTCGCCGTGACGACGCGCGGGCCCGCGTCGGTGGTGCGCTGGGCGAGCCCCCGCAGGCTGGCGCTGATCACGCCGTCGCCGTCGCACAGGTCGATGTCGAAGGTGGTGAGCGCCCCGGAGCCGGCGCTGCGGCGCACCCAGGCCCAGGTCTCGGCCGGGCAGGGCCGGTACACCTGGAGCTCGTCGAGGGTGAAGGGCAGGGTCGGGCCGGCGGCGGCGCCCGTCAGGACCACGGAGGTCTGGAAGGCGGCGTCCAGGACGCTCGGCGGCAGCACGCAGCCGTCGGCGCCGGTGGTCCGGATGCGGGCGATCGCCTCGTCGCGGCCCAGCCGGAGCCCGCGCAGCGCGCGCATGGCCGGGCCGTACTCCAGGCCCTGGGCGCGGAAGGCGGCGTAGACCTCGTCGGTGCTACGGGTGGTGCGGCAGGCGGCGCGCAGGGCGTCCAGGTCCAGCGGTGACGGGTCCGGCAGGGTGACCAGTTCGGCGGTGCCCGTGCTGTGGACCGTCTCGCCCTGCCGGAACTCGAACGCGATCGCGTCCCCGCGCGGCGTCAGCGCGAGGTCGACGTCGACCGGTTCGCCGACGACGATCGGCCGCAGCCATGCGAGGTCGCGCAGCCGGACGGCCCCCTCCCGGGCCGCCGCGCGCTCCACCGCGGCCCGCGCCATCTCCAGGTACGCGACCGCGGGCAGCACCCGCCGGCCGCGGACCAGGTGCGAGGCCAGGAAGGGCTCGGCCCCGGTGAACGTGGAGGTGTAGCGCTGCTGCGCCAGGTCGGAGGTGTTGCGGTGGACGAGCGGGTGCAGCAGCGCGGCGCCCGGCGCCTCGGCGGGCGGTGTGACGTACCAGTGCCGGTCCCGGGCGAACGGGTAGGTCGGCAGCCGCACGCGACGCGCCCCGGGATGCCCGGGCCAGTCGGCGCCGCCCCCGTTCGCCCAGTCCTGTGCCGCCGCGACCAGTTCGGTCCCTGCTCCGGCGGGGTTGCGCACCTCGCCGTCCGCGACGGACTCCAGCGCGGCCGCGAGCTGCTCCCGGTCCGAGACCAGGAACACGGTCCTGACCCGCATCGCTTCGCGGCCGACCTGGAGCGTGTGGGCGATGTCGGCCAGCGCCTGGCGCGGCCGCAGCGCGGTCTCCGGTGCCAGCAGGTGGTCCCGCAGGCCGGCGGCCAGCACCCGCAGCCGCTCCAGGTTCTTCGCCGACAGCGGGACGACGTACGGCCCCGCGGCCTCGGAGGTACGGTCGACCGGCCCGCCGACGTGCTCCTCCAGCAGCACGTGGGCGTTGGTCCCGCCGAACCCGAACGAGCTGACGCCGGCCCGGCGCGGCGCCCCGTCGCCGCCCGGCCACGGCCGGGTGTCGCCGACGATGTAGAACGGGCTGCCGTCCAGGTCGATCAGTTGGTTCCTGGTCCGGAAGTTGACCGTCGCCGGGAGGGTCCCGGCGGCCATCGCGCCGATCACCTTGACCACGCCGGCCACGCCCGCGGCCGATTCCAGGTGGCCGATATTGGTCTTGATGGAGCCGATGCCGGTGCTGTCCGGCCGCGGCGTCGTCCCGTGGGCGTCGTGCAGGCTCTGGAAGGCGCGCTTGAGGCCGACGATCTCGATCGGGTCGCCGACCGGCGTGCCGGGCCCGTGGGCCTCGATGTAGCTCACCGTCTCGGGCGTCACACCGGCGCGGGTGTAGACGTCCTCGATCAGCGCGGCCTGGGCGACCGGGTTGGTGACGGTCAGCGAGTTGGTCTTGCCGCCGTGGTTGGTGCCGACGCCCTTGATCACCGCGTGCACGGGGTCGCCGTCCGCCAGCGCCCTGGCCAGCGGCTTGAGCAGCAGGACGGCGCCGCCCTCGCCCCGGACGAAGCCGTCCGCGTCCTGGTCGAAGGCGTGCGAGCGGCCGGTGGGCGAGAGCATGCTCGCCTTGCTGAACGCCACGAACAGCTTCGGCGACCAGCACAGGTTCACGCCGCCGGCCAGCGCCAGGTCGCAGTCGCCGTTGTGCAGGGCGGCGACGGCCTCGTAGAGCGAGACCAGGGAGCTGGAGCAGGCGGTGTCGTTGGCGATGCTGGGGCCGTGGAAGTCGAAGTAGTAGGACAGCCGGTTGGCGACGATCGAGTAGGCCGTGCCGGTCGGGAAGTAGGCGTCGGTCGGCACGTCGTCGCGTTCGATCAGCTCGGCGTAGTCGCCGTGGCACAGGCCCATGAAGACGCCGGTGCGGCTGCCCGCGAGTTCGCCCGCCCGGTAGCCCGCGTCCTCGATGGCCTTCCAGGCCAGTTCCAGCGCGAACCGCTGCTGCGGGTCCATCGTCTCCGCCTCGCGCGGGGAGATGTTGAAGAAGGCGGCGTCGAAGCGGTCGGCGTCCTCGATGAACCCGGCCCAGACGCTGTACGTCTTCTCCTCGCCGCTGCGCGGATCGCCGAAGTAGCGTTCCTTGGACCAGCGTTCGGCGGGCACCTCGGTGATCAGCGAGCGCCCGGCCGCGAGGTGGTTGAACAGCTCGACCAGGGTGTCGGAGCCGGGGAACCGCAGGGCCAGGCCGATGATCGCGATGTCGTCGGTGCTCATCGGCTCTCCCCCACTCGCTGCACGGCACGGCGGTTGTCCACGGTCGTCCGCAGGTTCAGCGCGGCGCCCGACGCTCCGGTCGGCGCCGTACCGCCGCCCCGCACGAACTGCTGGTGGAGCACGGCGGTCGTCAGCAGGTAGAGGAAGGTCTGGTCCTCCTTGGTGCTGACCTCCTCCACCGGCGAGGTCATGATCTTGTCGACCAGGCGCCGGGCGAACTTCGCGTCCAGGCAGCCGATCCCGGCCAACTCGCGGTCGGACAGCAGCAGTTCCAGGTAGTCCGGGCGACTGTCCTTGAAGGCGGCGCTGCCCGGCGCGCGGTAGGGCTGCTTGGGGCGGCTGGTGGTCCACTCCGGGAGCTCGGCGCGGAACGCCTTCTTCAGGATGGCCTTCTCGACCTGGCCGTCGTCGTAGCGCAGGTTCACCGACGCGGCCGCGCGCACCACCGTGGGGTCCAGGAACGGGCAGCGGTTCTCCACGCTGTGCGCCAGCGCGGCCCGCTCCCCCTGCGTGGACAGCAGGAATCCGGGCAGCAGCGTCTTGTACTCCAGCCACTGCGCCTTGTGCATCGCGGGCATGTCCGGGTAGCCGGGTGTCCCGGCGACGAGGTCGAGCAGGTCGGCGAACGGGTCCATCCGGTCGGCGAGCAGCCGGGCCGCGAACCTCCCGTTCTGGTACCGCATCTCGTGGGAGAACAGGCCCGGCAGCCGTTCCACCGAGAACTGCTGGTACAGGCCGAGCAGATGGGCCTGGTGGGCGGAGCCGAAGTGCTCCAGCTCCGGGTGCAGGCCGGCCAGCCGGGTGCGGCGCTCGCCGTCGGTCAGCTCGTTCCACCGCGCGCGCAGCAGGGTCTCGCGGAACAGCGAGTAGCCGAGGAAGGCCTCGTCGGCGCCCTCGCCGCTGAGGATGGTCTTGATCCCGGCGTCGCGGACGTGCCGGGACAGCAGGAACATCGGCACGAACGAGGTGCGGAAGGTCGGAACCTCCGCGTGGTACACGGCGGTCGGGAAGTGCTCGGTGATGTCCTCGCTGGTGATCGGGACGGCGGTGTGCAGGGTGCCCAGGTGCTCGGCGACCAGGCGCTGGCTGTCGGACTCGTCGAAGGACTTGTCCTGGAACGCCACCGAGAAGGTGCGGACCTCGTACGGGGAGAGCTGGGTGGCCAGCCTCGTCACGATCGAGGAGTCCAGGCCGCCGCTCAGGTAGACGCCGACCTCGACGTCGGAGCGCAGCCGCAGCTCCACGCTGGTGCGCAGGGTCTGCCGGAGCATGTCGATCGCCTCGGCCTCGGTGCCGTCGAAGCCGGGCACGTCGAAGTCGAGGTCCTCGTAGGGGCGCAGCGAGCGGCGGCCCGCGCTGATGGTCAGCACGGAGCCCATCGGCAGCTGGCGCACGCCCCGGAACGGCGTGCGGTCGGGCAGCGGCGTCCACGCGGCGTAGGTGGTGGCCAGCTCCCTCGGGTCGAACTCGAAGCGGAAGCCGGGGAAGGCGCGGAACGCCTTCATCTCGGACGCGAACAGGAAGTCCCCGCCCGCGTCGGCGTAGAACAGCGGGCGCTTGCCGTAGCGGTCGCGGGCCAGCACCAGGTCACCGGTCGCCGCGTCCCTGATGGCGACCGCGAAGGCGCCGTTGAACCGGGTGAAGCAGTCCGACCCCCACTGGATCCAGGCCTGGAGCACGACCTCGGTGTCGGAGTGGTCGGTGCGGAACGGGCGGCCGAGGCGCTCCAGTTCCGCGCGGAGTTCGATGTGGTTGTAGATCTCGCCGTTGAAGCAGATCCAGTAGCGCCCGGAGGGGTCCGACATGGGTTGCGAGCCACCGGCGAGGTCGACGATGGCCAGCCGCACCGTCCCCATGGCCATGCCGTCGTCGAGGTAGTAGCCCGCCTCGTCCGGCCCGCGGTGGTGGATGTTCGACAGCATCGAGGTGATGACCTCGGCGGTGGCACCGGGGTGCAGCGAGGTCGAGAGGAAACCAGCCAGCCCGCACATGATCCGTCCTTCTACTTCGCGGAGGTCTTCTTGGTGACGAATTCGTCGATCGCGGTGAGCGAGACGAAGACGTTCACGAGGATGTCCTCCGGGGAGATCTCGACGGAGAACTCGGACTCCAGGAACTTCATCATCCTGACGTAGCCGAACGAGTCGATGACCCCCGCCTTGAACAGGTCGGTGTCCGGGGTGATCACGTCGTCGAACTCGAAGAGGAAACGGTCTTCCAGGTACAGCCTGATCGTGTCCGTCGTGGTTGCCATGTGTCACACTCCAGCCCTGATTTTGAACACCATGTGGGTGAGGGCCAGGCCCCCGATTTCGGTGAATTCCGGCTCGGCGTCGCCGTCGAGCAGCCCGCGGACGCTGTCGGTCCAGCGCACCGGGGCGACCAGCTGCTCCGTGAGCATGTGCGTCACCTGTCCCGGCTCGTACGGCCGGCCCGTGACGTTGGAGATGACGGGGGTGTCGGGGTCAGCGAACTCGAACTCCGTCAGGAACTCGGCGAACCGCACCCTGGCCGGCTCCATGTACCGGGAGTGGAAGGGCGCGCTCACCTTGAGCCGTACGAAGCGGATCTCCCGCTTCTCCAGGCAGGCGTGCGCCGCCTCCAGGACCGGCGGGGTGCCCGCGATGACCACCTGCGAGCCGGTGTTGAGGCCGGCGATGTCGACGCCGTCGACGCCGTCCTCCGCGAGGATCTCCAGCAGTCGCTCGGGCGGTGTGTTCATCACGGCGGTCATGCCGCCCCCGGAGGCCGCCGCCATCAGCTCGCCGCGCTTGGCGACCAGCCGCAGCCCCGTCTCGAAGGTGAAGACGCCGGCCGCGAGCAGCGCGTTGTACTCGCCCAGGCTGTGCCCGAGGTAGACGTCCGCCGCCCGGTCCCCGCGGTGGACCCGCTCGAAGGTCCGCAGCGCGTTGACGACGAACAGCGCCGGCTGGGTGTACTCCGTGCGGCCCAGCAGGCCGTCCGGGTCCTCCGTGCACAAGGAGACCAGGTCGTACCCCAGCACGTCCGAGGCGTACTGGACCAGCCCTGGGTACCGTTCGAAGACCTCTGCCCCCATTCCCTTTTCCTGACTTCCCTGACCAGCGAAGATGACTGCCAGCACGACACTCCTTCAACCCACGACGACCTGCTGACCTGCACTGACCTGCCGACCTGCACTGACCTGCCGACCCGTACCGACCTGCCGACCCGTACCGACCTGCGCCGGACGCGCTCCGACCGCGGATCTGAGCACGTCCAGGAACGCCCTGCCGCGGCTGCTCATGGCCAGGTCGGGCATCATGGCCGCGCCCAGGGTCGCGGGCGGCAGGTCTCCGAGCAGCTCGACCTCGCGGACCCTGCCGCCGTCCAACGTCGTTGCGGTCAGGCCGCGTTGATACATCAAGGCGAACCCGGCGCCGGCGGCCACCAGGCCGCGCAGCGTCTCGATGCTCGTCGTCGTCACCACCCGCGGCATGCGGACGCCCGCGCGGGAGAACATCCGCTCGGCGTGGCGGAGCACGCTCGGGGCGTTCAGGGCGACCAGCGGTCGCCCGGCCAACTCGTCCAGGGAGAGCGGCCCGACCAGCCCCAACGGGTCGTCATCCGCCAGCAGGGCGTGCACCGGCAGGTCGACCAGCGGGTGGAACCTGGCGTCGCCCGCCAGGAAGTCGTACGTCACGGCCAGTTCGCACCGGCCGTCCCGGAGGAACTCCAACAGCCGGTCGGCGGACGCCTCGTGGAGGTTCAGCTTCAGCGCCCCGTGCCGCTCCCCGGCCAAACGGTGGACCAGCGGCAGCAGGAACGGGGCGATCGGGAAGAAGAACCCGACGTCGAGCTGGCCTGCGGTGTCGCCCGCCAGGGCGTCGCCCTGCGCCTTGAGGCTGCTGGCCTGCCCCAGCAACGCGCGCGCCTCCCGCAGCAGGTGGCGACCGCTCGGCGTCAGGGAGACCCCACGGGCATGGTGACGGAGCAACAGCTGAACACCGAGCTGACGTTCCAGCCGCATGATGGCCGACGAGACCGTCGACTGCGAGGCGCACAGCTTCTCCGCCGCCTCCGAGATGTTGCCGATCTCGGCGGAGACGACGAAGTAGCGCAATTGAGTGAGACTGAATCCCAAGCGATCGGTCATAGCGCGCGGAATCCTTTTCCCGGAATCTGGCCATGCGGATTTTCGGGGTCGGCGGTGCGACCGCCGGAGAAATTCTGAATTCGGTGACGAACCACGGGCGGTCAGCCCGCGGCGGATCCGTGAAAGGCACACCGGGGCGCGGTCACCGGCCTCGGCACGCAGGGCGACAGCGGCCCGTGGCGACCGCGGCGGGCCGCCCCTGCGGAGCCGGTCACGCCAGCGTGTTCCGCTTCGGGCCGTTCGAAGTGTTGGGGCAGTACGGCGAGTTCATACCCGCCGCAGCGTCAACTCGATTTTCTCGCTGCACGGCCGGGCGATGCGGGCCCGGCAAGCTGCCGGTCCGATCTCCTTGACGCCGACGCGCGCAAACGGCTAGACACCAAGCCATTCCGGTCCAGTATTATCTGCCGGAGGTTCCCCGATCCCGGAAGCGTTCCGGGGAACGGGGCGGCGGGGACATGTGTGATGACCATGGTGACACTTTCCTCAGCTCCGTCAGAGACGGGAAGCTATCGGTCGGATTGTCGCAGTCCAGGTTCATGTGACATGAGCAGATCAACTACACAGAGAGCATAAAAGCGGACAAGCCTCCGATGAGCGTGCCCAGGTTGCCCAGCTGGAAGCGGGCCACGTGTCATACGGTAACTGAAAGGTTACCGGTTAACAAGTTGGAGCATGTGCACGAATGGATGAAACGCGGGCGGTATGGCAACTGTGGGTACAGAGCCGTCCTGACCTCGACCTTTCGTCGATGGAGATCATCGGCGGCCTCCGACACGCCCACGCGATGCTGGAGTTCCTCCTTGAACCGGTGTTCGAAGCGGCGGCCGTCAGCTCATCGGAGTTCGACGTGCTCTACCACCTTCGCCACTCGACCGAGCCGACGATCGCGCGCCGCCTCGCCGCCTCGATGGGGCGGTCGCCGGCCGCGCTGAGCAAGGCGCTGGCCAAGCTGGAACGGCGCGCCCTCGTGGTCCGGACGGTCAACCCCGCGGACCGGCGCGCGGCACTGGTCTTCATCACCGACGCGGGCGCGGCCGCCGTCGACGACGTCATGCCCAGGCGCCTGGCCATCGAGCAGCAGGTCCTCGGGGCACTCAGCGAGGAACAGAGCGCGCAGGTCCGGATCGCCCTGCGGTGTCTCGCCGAAGCCGTCGAGGTCCAGGCCCTGCAGGGTCGGCCCGCCGACCCGGAGGCCCCCACCGCCATCCCGGCCTGGACTCCGCCACGTTCGCCGTCACGCGAGTCCCCGTCCCGCCCCCCGCGGGCGCCCCGGAGACAGCTCGCCAACGCCAAGCATCCCCGGAGCGGCTACCCGACGGAGCTTTGAGCGGCACGGCGCCTGCGGCCCGACTCAGCCGACAACACTTGAACTTCGGGCCCCGCCACCCCGCCGGTCAGCCGGCCCGGGGCGCCAGCGGCGGCGCTCCGGTGATCCAGCGGCCGCGGCGCATCACGGCGACCAGGTCGTAGCCCTCGGAGTCGAGCACGACCAGGTCGGCCTGCTTGCCGGCCTCCAGCGAGCCGATCGAGTCGGCGAGGCCCAGCAGGCGGGCCGGGGTGGCGGACAGCGACTCGACGGCCTGGTTCAGCGTCAGGCCGTTGACGGTGAGCGAACGCTTGAAGGCGACGTCCAGGGTGAGCGTGGAACCCGCGATGGAGCTGCCGTCCGGGAGCATCGCGACGCCGTCCTTGACCTCGACCTGGAGCGGGCCGAGCGGGTAGAGGCCGTCGCCCATGCCGGCCGCGCCCATGGCGTCGGTGATCAGGGCGACCCGGGACGCCCCGGCGGTGCCGTAGGCGAGGTCGAGCACGGACGGGTGCAGGTGCACGCCGTCGTTGATCAGCTC
>NZ_JBHWIR010000114.1:0-17032 GCF_042731835.1 Kitasatospora sp. NPDC059817
CCCGTGGGTCGAACAGGGGGCGCTCTCAAAAGGCCGTGCTACAACCTCAGTTGTCGCCGTCCTCGTCGATCAGGAAGCCCCGCATCGGCGCCGGAGCCTGCTGCATCGGCTGCGGAGGCTGCGGGCGGACGGCCGCCATCGGCTGCGTCATCCCGGCCGGCTGCATCTGCGGCGCGCCGGTGTTGCCACCGGACGCCTGGCCGCCGAAGCTCGGCGCCGGCGGGTTGCCGCCGAAGGAGCTCTGCCCACCGAACGACGGCGCGTTGCCGCCGAAGGCCGGCTGGTTGCCACCGAAGGCCGGGGCACCGCTCATCGCACCGGCACCGGCCGGAGCCATCGACGAGGCCGCCGGCGGCAGCGACGCGGTGGCGGGGATCCGCGGCGGGGCGAGCGAGTCGTCGGCCTGCGACTCCAGCTGGCGCAGCTGGGTCTCCAGGTACGACTTCAGGCGCGTCCGGTACTCGCGCTCGAACGCCCGCAGGTCCTCGACCTTGCGCTCCAGCGTGGCGCGCGCGGACTCCAGCGAGCCCATCGCGACGCGGTGCTTCTCCTGCGCGTCCCGCTCCAGGGCGTCGGCCTTGGCACGGGCGTCGCGCTCCAGGCCCTCGGCGCGGCTGCGGGCCTCGCCGACGATCTTGTTGGCCTCGGAACGGGCCTCCGAGATCGCCTGGTCGGCGGTCTGCTGAGCGAGCGCCAGAACACGGGCGGCACTGTCGCCACCGGGGCCCTGCTGCTGCATGGGGGCGCCGAGCGGGCCGCCCATCTGCTGCTGCGGCGGGCCGCCCATGGGGCCACCCATCGGCTGCATCTGCTGCTGCTGGCCCATGCCCTGGCCCATCGGGTTGCCCATCTGCTGCGGACCACCGGGGCCGCCCATGGGCTGGAGCATCTGACCGCCCATCGGCTGCACCAGCTGCTGCTGGCCGCCCATGGTCTGGTTCATCTGCTGCTGCTGGCCGCCCATCTGCTGGGGGCCGGCGGGGAGCTGCGGGGCGCCGGAGGGCAGGCCGAGCGGCTGGTTGCCCATCTGCTGCTGCTGCGGGCCGCCCATCTGCTGCTGCTGCTGCGGACCACCGGGGCCCATCTGCTGCTGCTGCGGACCGGGGCCCTGCTGGCCGGGAACCGGCGGGCCGGATATGGCGGCCGGGACGGGGGCGCCGGAACGGGCGTCCTGCGGCGGCTCCTTCCGCATGTTCGCCTGGTTCTGCGCGGCGGCGCGAGTCGCGGCGGCCAGCTTGGCGCGCAGGTCCTCGTTCTCGCGAAGCAGGCGGGTCAGCTCTCCTTCGACCTCGTCGAGGAAGGCATCGACCTCGTCCTCGTCATAGCCTTCGCGCAGGCGGACGGTCGTGAACTGCTTGTTCCGAACGTCCTCGGGGGTCAATGGCATCTCTTCACCTCAACGTGATCGTCGGCACACCGGCATCCTGTCGCATCGCTCACCTACGACTAGGGCCGCACAAGCGAGATCAGGACATACACAATGATCATCAGTACGAAGAAGGACAGGTCGAGCGCCACGCCCCCGAAACGCAACGGCGGAATGAACCGCCGAAGAAGCTTGAGCGGCGGATCCGTGACAGTGTACGTGGCCTCCAGGACCAGGACCATGGCCTTGCCGGGCCGCCACGAACGCGCGAACTGGAAGACCCAGTCCATGACCAGTCGCACAAGCAGGAACACCAGGAAGACGGTCAGGGCGTAGTAGAGCACCGCCCACACGATGTCCATCGCGTTTCCCTCTCCCCGGTTCCGGGCCCTCGGGCCCGCCGCTCGTCACCTGTCGCTAATCCACTGTTGATCAGATCCACACGTAAAGTCGTGGCCGGGTCAGCTCTGGTTGAAGAACCCACCCTCGGCGATCCGAGCCTTGTCCTCCGCCGTGACATCGACGTTAGCAGGCGACAGCAGGAACACCTTCTGTGTCACGCGCTCGATACTGCCGTGCAGACCGAAGACGAGTCCAGCGGCGAAGTCTACGAGTCGCTTCGCGTCGGTGTCGTCCATCTCGGTCAGATTCATGATCACGGGGGTCCCGCCACGGAACTGTTCCCCGATGGTACGGGCCTCGTTGTAGGTTCGCGGGTGCAGCGTGGTGATGCGGTAGGGCTCTCGTTCGTTCACTACCTTGGGCATGATCACCGGGGCGCTCTTCTCCAGGTTGTGGCGGCGTTCGGGTGTGATGGACGACACGGGGGCCATCCTCGGGGTCTCCTGCCGGATCGGCACCGCGGCCGGAACCGGCTGCGGGGTGATCGAGGAGACCGGGGCGGGCGCGGCGGCCGGCCGGGGGATGTCCTCGGTCCGCTGTCCCGTTCGAATCGGCTCGGGGTCCGCGTCGTAGTCGTCGTCAGGGTCGTACCCCTGACCGTCGTACGTCTCGTCCTCCACGAGGCCGAGGTAGACCGCCATCTTGCGCATTGCGCCGGCCATGCTCCTGTCTCCTCCGCTCATAGCCACCTCGCTGGCGCTCGGTGGCGGCTTCGCGAAACGCGCACCTTCCGATGGTCGCTCGCTCTGCTCGCTCCGTGCGGACCGGCTCCGTCCCGGCGGCCAGGCCGTGCGGCCCTGCCTGCGGATTCCGCGGTCCACCCACGACGGCCCGTCAGGCCGACGGCCGGTCAGAGTTCTTGGGGTGGGGGCCGCGGAGCTGCGATCCACGGTTCGCTAGCGCTCCGAGGAGCTGCTAGATTCTGTCCTATTTTGTCCTGCAGTCTGATCTACTACCCGGTGACGTTACCTGAGGGGTGACCTCACTCCGAGTACCGCCGTTCCGACGCGCACATGTGTCGCCCCGGCGGCAATCGCCTGCTCAAGGTCACCGCTCATCCCTGCGGAGACCATGGTGGCAGCAGGATGGGTCGTGCGTACTGCGGTTGCGATTTCCGTCAGCCGCTCGAAGGCGCGGAGCGGGTCCCCGGCGAGCGGACCGGCCAGCGGAGCGACGGTCATCACACCGTCCAGCCGCAGGCCGGGCGTGTCGGCGATCGCGTCCGTGAGTTCCGCGACATCCTCCGGGGCGACTCCGGCCCGGTGGGCCCCCTCGCCGTGCTCCTTGTCCAGGGCCACCTGCACCAGGCAACCCAGCTCCGGGCGCTCGGACTTGAGCACCGCCGCGGAGAGCGACCCGACCAGCCGCAGCCGGTCCACCGAGTGCACGTGGTTCGCGTACCGGACGACCGAGCGGACCTTGTTGGTCTGCAGCTGTCCGACGAAGTGCCAGTCAAGAGGAAGGTTTCTGCACTGCTCTGCCTTGGGTGCGGCGTCCTGGTCGCGGTTCTCCGCGACATCCGTCACACCCAGTCCGGCCAACAGCGCGGTGTCCTCGGCGGGGTAGGTCTTGGTGACGACGACCAGGGTGACCTCGTCGCGCGGCCGTCCGGCAGCCGCACAGGCATCGGCGATCCGCCGCTCGACCACGTCGAGGTTGGTCCCCAGCTCCTCGTACCGGGCCCGCTGCCCCTCCGTCAGGGTCTCCAGCCAGCTCTGGTCGGGAAGGCCGCCGCGACTCCCCGGGAACGGTCCGTAGATGTCGTTCGTCATCAATGATCAGAGCCCAACCAGACGTAGCTCGCGAGCCGGCCGGTGCGCTGCTCGCGGCGATAGGAGTAGTGGTCCGCGGATTCGAGGGTGCAGACCGGTGACCGCACCAACTCGGTGACCCCGGCGGCGGCCAGCTGGGCCGCGACCCCCTCGGCCACGTCCAGCGCCGGCGTTCCCCAGGAGGTCTCGGCGAACGCGGCGGGCACCACCGCGGCGACCTCCGCCCGCAGGCCGGCCGGCACCTCGTAGCACCGACCGCAGACCGCCGGGCCGGTGGCCGCGGCGATCCGGCCGGGTTCGGCCCCCAGTTCGACCATCGCCCGCACGACCGCGGGCACCACCCCGGCCGCCAGCCCGGGCCGGCCCGCGTGGGCCGCGCCCACCACGCCCGCCACCGGATCGGCCAGCAGCACCGGGGTGCAGTCGGCGGTCAGGACGGCGAGCGCCAGCGGCCGGTCGGTGACCACTGCGTCCACCGTGGGGGCGTCCCCCGGCGACTGGCGCTGCGTCACCACGGCGACCTGCGCACCGTGCACCTGGTTCATCCAGACCACGTCGGCCGGGTCGAGCCCGAGCTCCCCGGCGGCGATCGCCCGGTTCTCCCGGACGGTCTCCGGGTCGTCCCCCACCGCCCCGCCGAGGTTGAGCTCCCCGTACGGCGAAGTGCTCACCCCGCCCCACCTGTCGGTGAAGGCGAAGTGAGCACCCGCGCGTACGGCGTGATCGATCACTTAAGGAAATCCGGGACGTCGAGCTCCTCCGCCGGGCTCTCGACGTACGGCTGCCGGACCGGCTGCACCTGCGGCGGCACCGGGGCGGCGGTCACGGTCTCGGTGGCCCGCGGCGAGGAGTGGGTCTCCCCCTCCGAACGGGAGGTCACCGAGCCGATGCTCCCGTAGGACGGCCGGGTGGCCGGACGCTCCGGGGCGGCCGGCGGCGTGGCCGCGGCGGGGGTGGCCTTGACCACCGGGTCGCGGACGATCGCCGGCGGCTGCCCGCCGTCGAAGCCGGCCGCGATGACGGTGACCCGGACCTCGTCGCCGAGCGCGTCGTCGATGACCGCGCCGAAGATGATGTTGGCCTCGGGGTGCGCGGCCTCGCTGACCAGCTGGGCCGACTCGTTGATCTCGAACAGGCCGAGGTCGGAGCCGCCCGAGATGGAGAGCAGCACGCCGCGGGCGCCGTCGATCGAGGCCTCCAGCAGCGGCGAGGAGATCGCCATCACGGCGGCCGCCTTGGCGCGGTCCTCGCCGCGGGCCGAGCCGATGCCCATGAGCGCCGAACCGGCCTCCGACATGACGGACTTGACGTCGGCGAAGTCGAGGTTGATCAGGCCGGGGGTGGTGATCAGGTCGGTGATGCCCTGGACACCGGAGAGCAGGACCTGGTCGGCCGAGCGGAACGCGTCGAGCACGCTGACCTGGCGGTCCGAAATGGACAGCAGCCGGTCGTTGGGGATCACGATGAGGGTGTCGACCTCTTCGCGCAGGCTCGCGATGCCGTCCTCGGCCTGGTTGGCGCGGCGGCGGCCCTCGAAGGTGAAGGGCCGGGTGACCACGCCGATGGTCAGGGCGCCGAGCGAACGGGCGATGTTGGCGACCACGGGCGCGCCGCCCGTGCCCGTGCCACCACCCTCACCCGCGGTGACGAAGACCATGTCGGCCCCCTTGAGGACCTCCTCGATCTCCTCGCGGTGGTCCTCGGCGGCCTTGCGGCCGACCTCGGGGTTGGCGCCGGCGCCGAGGCCCCGGGTGAGTTCACGGCCCACATCGAGCTTGACGTCGGCGTCGCTCATCAGGAGGGCCTGCGCATCGGTGTTGATCGCGATGAACTCGACGCCCTTGAGACCGACCTCGATCATCCGGTTGATGGCGTTGACACCACCGCCGCCGATTCCGACGACCTTGATGACTGCGAGGTAGTTCTGCGGTGCTGCCACGTCGAAGGCCTCTCGCCTCGAATTTCCGGGTCGGTCCGACCCGACGGGGGATCGTACCGACGGATGTCGATGGGTAGGGAGCCTGGTTTCTGACTGAATGTCCGAAATGCCGACCGCCGACCCCAACCCTAAACTTGACCTTTAGGGTTAGTCCTGTGCCTCCGTCACATCACCAGGGGGCACAGTCTGGTGACACAGGACACTAGGTGGCTCCAGGCACGTGTTTCAACGAACACGCCGAGCTTCCCCTTTTCTTTTGAGCCTATGTGATCATCGGCCGGCATATGAAACCGGGGTGACCACCAAGGGTCGGGCCGACACTTCACAGCGTCAACCCCTCCCTCAGGCACAGAACCTACCGGATCATCCCGACACCGCCGGCGCCTCCGGCGCACTCACGTCGAAGTTCGAGCCCTTCTGAGCCATCAACGCGACCAGTGTCCGGGCCTTGCGATCGGTCTGCTCCGGGCTCCCCCAGCGCACCGTCGCACCCCCGCTGAGCTGCAGCTGAATATCGTCGTACGAGTGCACCAGCACCGCTCCGGCCCGCTTCGCCACCTCGGACGGCAGTCCGGCGGCCACCGACACCGCGCCCTGCACCAGCTGCGCACGGGAGATCACCCCGTCCGCGTCCTTCGCCTGCTGACTGAGCCGCAGTTCCACCACCGGCACCCCCTCCGGCGGGGCCGCCTCGGTGGCGAAGCTCACGCCGACGGCGTCCACCTGGGTGAACTGACCGTCCTCCCCCTTGACGGCCGCCACCGCCGTACGCTGGACGACCTTCACCCGCAGGGTGTGCGGCCAGCCCCGCCACACCTCGGCCTTCGCCACCCGGGGGATCGCCTCCACCCGGTGCTGGACGGCGTCCAGGTCCACTCTGGCCAGCGGGCCGTCACCGATCCCGCCGATCGCCTCGCGGACCTGGTCCGCCGTCAGCTTCTCGTCCTTCGGCCCCTGGACCGCGACCTCGCGCACGTCCAGCACCGAGGAGAAGAACACCACCCAGGCCAGCACGCCCAGCACCGCGGCGCCGAGCACGCTCAGCACCACGATGCCCCGCCGGGAGAGCCGGAGCCGAGGAGCGGACTCCTCGGCCTCCAGCTCTTCCTCCAGCGGGTCGGCGAGCCGGCCGTCAGCCACGGCGGCGACCGCCGCGGGAGGCCTGGATGGCCTCGTAGACCATGCCGACCAGCAGGTCGTCGGCGTCCCGGCGGCCGAACTCGGCGGCGGCCCGGCTCATGTCCCACAGCCGCTGCGGGTCGGTGAGCACCGGCAGCACGTTCTGCAGCACCCATTCCGGGGTCAGCTCGGCGTCGTCCACCAGCAGGCCGCCGCCGGCCTTGACCATCGGCTGGGCGTTCAGCCGCTGCTCGCCGTTGCCGATAGGCAGCGGGACGAACGCGGCGGGCAGCCCGACGGCGGCCAGCTCGGCGACGGTCATGGCACCGGCCCGGCAGAGCATCAGGTCCGCCGCCGCGTAGGCGAGGTCCATCCGGTCGACGTACGGCACCGCGCGGTACGGCGGCATCCCGGGGATGTCCTCGACCTGCGGCAGCTCGTTCTTCGGGCCGACGGCGTGCAGGATCTGCACGCCGTACTGCTGGAGCCGCGGGGCGATCGCGGTGACCACCTCGTTGAGCCGGCGCGCGCCCTGGGAGCCGCCGGAGACCAGCAGGGTGGGCAGCCGCTGGTCGAGGCCGAAGTAGTGCCGGGCCTCCGGCCTGGCGGCGCCCCGGTCCAGGGTGGCGATGGTCCGGCGCAGCGGGATGCCGATGTACCGGGAGTCGCGCAGCTTGCTGTCCGGCGTGGAGACCGCGACGAAGTCCGTGTAGCGGGCGCCGATCTTGTTGGCCAGACCCGGACGGGCGTTCGCCTCGTGCACCACGATCGGCACGCCGGCCCGCTTGGCGGCCAGGTAGGCGGGCATCGCGACGTAGCCGCCGAAGCCGACCACGGCGTCCGCGTTGACCCGCTCGATGATCTCCTGGGCGGCCCGGACGGTGCCGCGCAGCCGGCCGGGGACGGTGATCAGCTCGGGGGTGGGCTTACGGGGCAGCGGGACGGCCGGAATCAGCTCCAGCTGGTAGCCGCGTTCCGGCACCAGCCGGGTCTCCAGTCCGCGCTCGGTTCCCAGGGCGGTGATCCCGATGGACGGGTCGTGCCTGCGGAGGGCGTCCGCGAGGGCCAGCGCCGGCTCGATGTGACCGGCGGTCCCCCCGCCGGCGAGTACGACATGCACCGAAATTCACCGCTCCCTGCGTGCCGGCCCCGGGGCCGGGCGCGCTGTGGTTCGTCGTCGTGGCAGCACCCGGGCCAGTCGTCTCCTGATCCGGGAGTTCTTGCTCCGGGCGGCCAGCGCCGCCTTCGCGCCCGAGGTGCTGCGCGCCAGGCACAGCAGCACTCCGATCGCGGACATGGCCGACAGCATGGCGGAACCCCCGTAGGAGAACAGCGGGAGCGGGACGCCCGCGATGGGCAGCAGTCCCAGCGCCGACCCCAGGTTGATCATGGCCTGCGCCATGATCCAGGTGGTGGCGGCTCCCGCGGCGTACCTGACGAAGGGGTCCTTCGTACCGATGGCCACACGGATACCCGCGTAGCCTAGTGCCGCGAAGAGACCGATCACCGACAGCGTCCCCACCAGGCCCAGTTCCTCGCCGGTCGCGGCGAAGATGAAGTCGGTGTGCGCCTCGGGCAGCTGGCCCCATTTCTCCACGCCGGCACCGAGGCCGGTGCCGAAGCCTCCGCCGAGCGCGAACGAGTAGACGCCGTGCAGCGCCTGGAAGCAGGCCCCGTCGGGGTCGGGCTTGGTGACGCCGATGCAGCCCAGGCGCTCCGCCCGGTGCGGGACGCTGATCACCAGCGCGGTGCAGACGACCACGGCCACCCCTACGGTGGCCACGAACAGCCGCAGCGGCGCGCCGACCATCCAGAGCATCGCGAACAGCATCGCCACCAGGATCATCGAGGTGCCCATGTCGCCGCCGAGCATGATCAGCGCGAGCAGCAGCAGGGCGCCCGGCACCAGCGGGACGAGCAGGTGCTTCCAGGTGGTGAGGGTGCCGGCCTTCTGCTTGCGGGCGAGCAGGTCGGCGCCCCAGAGCACCAGCGCGAGCTTGGCGAACTCCGAGGGCTGGAACTGGAAGAAGCCGAAGTCCAGCCAGTTCTGGTTGCCGTTGATCCGCACCCCGATGCCGGGCACGGCGACCAGCGCGAGCGCGCCGATCACCCCGAACATCACCGGGTAGACGATCACCCGCAGCACCGCCAGCGGCACGGAGGCGAAGCCGATCAGCAGGACCAGGCCGAGGATGGCCGCGATCAGCTGCTTGAGGAAGTAGTACTGCGCCGAGTGGTGCTGGCCCAGGGCGAGGATCTGCGAGGCCGAGAAGACCATCATCAGGCCGAGCACCACCAGCAGCAGCGTCGTGCCGATGACGAGCAGGTAGGGCGTGAGCGGCCGGTCCAGCCAGTACCGCACCCGGTACCGGAAGGCCCGTACCCGGGCCAGCGGTCCGGCCGACTTGTACTTGGTCGTGGTGGCCGAGATCACGCGCCACGGCTCGGCGGCCTCCCGCTCCGGTGCTCCGGAACCCGCCCTGCCCTGCCCAGCCACTCCCCGCTCACTCTCTCTTCACGGCTCACCCGCCGCCGGGCCGCGTCGGCCCGGCACGGCCCTTCGGCTCACTCCCCGCGGTCCGCCAGCTGCCGGACCGCGGCGGCGAAGAGGTCGCCGCGCTCGCCGTAGTTGGTGAACATGTCCATCGAGGCGCAGGCCGGTGCCAGCAGCACCGTGTCACCCGACCGGGCGAGCGAGGCGGCCGTCCGGACGACCTCCGCCATCGCCACCGCGCCAGTCTGGCCCTCGGCCGCCTCGATCACCGGGACATCCGGAGCGTGTCGCTCCAGCGCCTCCCGGATCAGCGCGCGGTCCTCGCCGATCAGCACGGCCGCGCGCAGCCGCCCGGCGGCGCCCTGGACCAGGTCGTCGAAGGTCGCGCCCTTGGCCAGGCCGCCGGCGATCCAGACGACCGGCCGGTAGGAGGCCAGCGAGGCGGCGGCGGCGTGGGTGTTGGTGGCCTTGGAGTCGTCGATGTAGGTGACCTCGCCGACCACGCCGACCTCGGCGATCCGGTGGGCGTCCGGGCGGAAGGCCCGCAGGCCCTCCCGGACGGCCTTCGGCTCGACGCCGTACGCCCGGGCCAGCGCCGCCGCGGCGAGCGCGTTGGCGATGTTGTGCGGGGCCGGTGGGTTGACGTCCTCGACGGCGCCCAGCTCGACCGCGTTCTTGGCCCGGTCGGCCACGAACGCGCGGTCCACCAGCAGCCCGTCGACCACGCCGAGGTTCGACAGGGCGGGCGCGCCGAGGCCGAAGCCGATCGCCCGGCAGCCCTCCTCGACGTCGGCCTCGCGGACCAGCGCCTCGGTGGCCGGGTCGGCCAGGTTGTACACGCAGGCGACGGCGTTGCCCTGGTAGATCCGGCCCTTGTCGGCGGCGTACGCCTCCATCGAGCCGTGCCAGTCGAGGTGGTCGGGGGCCAGGTTGAGCACGACCGCCGAGTGCGGGCGCAGCGAGGGCGCCCAGTGCAGCTGGTAGCTGGAGAGCTCGACGGCGAGCACGTCGTAGGGCTCCTCGGCGAGGACCGCGTCCAGCACCGACACCCCGACGTTGCCGACGGCAGCGGTACGCCGGCCGGCGGCGGTGAGGATCGAGGCGAGCATCTGGACGGTGGTGGTCTTGCCGTTGGTGCCGGTGACGGCCAGCCAGGGGGCGGGCTCGCCGGTGGCGGGCAGCGGCCGGCGCAGGCGCCAGGCGAGTTCGACGTCGCCCCAGACCTCGATGCCGGCCGCCGCGGCGGCGGCGAACAGCGGGCGGTCGGGCGCCCAGCCGGGCGAGGTGACGACCAGCCGGGTGCCCTCGGGCAGGCTGTCGCCGTCGCCGAGGCGGACGGTGACGCCGAGCGCCTCCAGCTCGGCGGCCCGGGCGGCCAGGCCCGCGCCGCTGCCGCCGTCCACCACGGTGACGTGGGCGCCGAGGCCGTGCAGGACGCGCGCGGCGCTGATGCCGGAGACGCCGAGCCCGGCGACGACGACGGGCAGCTTCACGAACTGCGAATTGATCAACTGGGGGTTCGTCATCCGGTCCGGTATCCCGCGTAGAAGAGGCCGAGGCCGACGGCCACGCAGAGTCCTTGGATGATCCAGAACCGGACCACGACCAGGACTTCGCTCCAGCCCTTGAGTTCGAAGTGGTGCTGCAGTGGTGCCATCTTGAAGACGCGCTTGCCGGTCATCCGGAACGAGCCGACCTGGATGATCACCGACAGGGTGATGATCATGAAGAGGCCGCCGAGCAGGATCAGCAGCAGCTCGGTGCGCGAGCAGATCGCCAGGCCGGCCAGGGCGCCGCCGAGGGCGAGCGAGCCGGTGTCGCCCATGAAGATCTTGGCGGGCGAGGTGTTCCACCAGAGGAAGCCGAAGCAGGAGCCCATCAGGGCGGCGGCGACCACCGCGAGGTCCAGCGGGTCGCGGACGTCGTAGCAGCTGACGGTCGCGGTGACGGAGTAGGCGCAGCTCTGCCCGTACTCCCAGACGCCGATGAAGGTGTAGGCGCCGAAGGCCATCACCGAGGCACCGGTGGCGAGGCCGTCCAGACCGTCCGTCAGGTTCACGCCGTTGGAGGTCGCGGCGATCATGAAGTAGGCGAAGATGACGAACAGCACGGGGCCGATCGACCAGCCGTAGTCCCGCACGAAGGACAGGTGCTGGGACGCCGGGGTGAGCCCGCGGTCGTCGTGGAACTGCAGCGCCAGCACGGCGAAGGCCAGGCCGACGATGGACTGGCCGGCCAGCTTCGCCTTGGCCCGCAGACCGAGCGAGCGGCGCTTGACCACCTTGATGTAGTCGTCCAGGAAGCCGACCAGGCCCAGACCCGCCGTCAGGAAGAGCACCAGCAGGCCGGAGGCGGTCGGGCTCTCGCCCGTTATCGCCTTGGTCCCGAAGTAGGCGATCAGGGTCGCCAGGATGAAGGCGATGCCGCCCATGGTGGGCGTGCCCTTCTTGCTGTGGTGCGCCTTCGGCCCGTCGTCACGGATGTACTGGCCGTAGCCCTGCCGGGCGAGCAGCTTGATCAGGGCGGGGGTGCCGGCCAGCGACAGGATCAGGCCGATCATGCCGGAGAAGAGGATCTGCTTCATTACGCGGCCACACCGTCCGAGAGGAGGGCCTCGGCCACCTTCTCCAGCCCCACCGAACGGGACGCCTTCACCAGGACCACATCCCCCGGCCGAAGTTGACTGCGCAGCAGCTCGACCGCCGCGTCCGCGTCGGACACCAGCACCGACTCCTCACCCCACGAACCTTCGTTCCTCGCGCCGAGTTCCATGCAGGCCGCCTCGCGTCCACCGACCGCCACCAGCTTGGTGACGTCCAGTCGGACGGCGAGCCGCCCGATGGCGTCGTGCTCGGCCAGGCTCTCCTCGCCGAGCTCCCGCATCTCGCCGAGCACCGCCCAGGTGCGGCGGCGCTCCGGGCCGCGTCCCCCCATCGAGACCAGCGCCCGCAGCGCGGCCCGCATCGAGTCGGGGTTCGCGTTGTAGGCGTCGTTGACGACGGTGACACCATCGGCCCGGTCGACGACCTCCATGCGCCAGCGGGACAGCGCACCCGCTTCGCCCAGGGCGGTCGCGGTGTCGTCGACGGACATCCCGAGCTCCACCGCCACCGCAGCGGCGGCGAGGGCGTTCGAGACGTGGTGCTCACCGTACAGGCGCAGCTGCACGGGCGCGGAACCGGCCGGGGTGGTGAGCGTGAAGGACGGCCGTCCGGCGGCGTCCAGCTGAACGTTCGTCGCCCGGACGTGGGCGTCCGGGGATTCCCCGAACAGGACCACCTTCGCCCTGGTACGGCTGGCCATCGCGCGCACCAGCCGGTCGTCCGCGTTGAGGATCGCGGCGCCGTCGGCGGGCAGCGCCTCGACGAGTTCGCCCTTCGCCTCGGCGATCGCCTCCTGCGAGCCGAACTCGCCGACGTGCGCGGTGCCGACGTTCAGCACCAGGCCGATCCGGGGCGGGGTGATCGAGGTGAGGTACTCGATGTCGCCCTTGTGCCGGGCGCCCATCTCCATGACCAGGTGCCGGGTGCCGGGCTCGACCCGCAGCGCGGTCATCGGGTGGCCGATCTCGTTGTTGAGCGAGCCGGGCGGGTAGACCGTGTCGCCGATGCGCTGCAACAGCTGCGCGATCAGGTCCTTGGTGCTGGTCTTGCCGGCCGAGCCGGTCAGCGCGACGACGGCGGTGCCCTCGGCGCGGGCGACCACGGTCCGGGCCAGCTTGCCGAGCGCGTCCACCACACTGTCGACCAGGACGGCGGGCACGCCGACCGGGTGGTCGGCCAGCACCGCGACGGCGCCGGCCCCGACCGCGACGGCGGCGTAGTCGTGGCCGTCCACGTGCTCGCCGACGAAGGCCGCGAACAGGCCGCCGGGGCGCACCTTCCGCGAGTCGACCTCGACCGGGCCGGTCACCAGGGCGCCGGGGTCGGCGCCGTCCAGGGTGCCCCCGACTGCGGCGGCCACCTCGGCGAGGGTCAGTGCGATCACTGCTGCTCTACTCCTCGGTCGCCCCGGGCGGCCGTGGTCTGCGTGATGGATTCGCGCAGCACCTCCCGGTCGTCGAAGGGGCGGATCTCGTCTCGTACGTACTGGCCAAGTTCGTGGCCCTTGCCGGCCACCAGCACGGTGTCCCCGGCGTGGGCGCGGGCGACGGCGATCCGGATCGCCTCGGCCCGGTCGGGGACGACCAGGACGGTCCCGCGCTCGGCCTCGGGCACCGCTGCGGCGCCGGTCAGCATGCTGGCGAGGATCGCCAGCGGGTCCTCGCTGCGCGGGTTGTCGCTGGTCAGCAGGGCGGTGTCGGCGAGCCGGGCGGCGATGGCGCCCATCGGGCCGCGCTTGTGCGGGTCGCGGTCTCCGCCGCAGCCGACGACGACGTGCAGCCGGCCCTTGGTGACCTCGCGCAGCGAGCCGAGGACGGCCTGGAGGGCGTCCGGCTTGTGCGCGTAGTCGACCACGGCGACGAACGCCTGTCCGGCGTCCACCCGCTCCAGCCGGCCCGGCACGCCGGGCACCGCGGCGACGCCGGCCACGGCCCGCTCCAGCGGCAGGCCGGCGGCGACCAGCAGGGTGATCGCGGCGAGCGCGTTGGCCACGTTGAACGGGCCGGGCAGCGGCACGGCCGCGTCGGCCTCGGCGCCGTCCGGGCCGAGCACCCGGAAGGTGGAGCCGACCGGGCCGAGCTGGACGTCCACGGCCCGCCAGTCGGCCTCGACGGCGCCGGTGGCGGAGAAGGTGGTCACCGGGATCTTGGCCTCGGCGGCCAGCCGGCGGCCGTACTCGTCGTCCACGTTGACCACGCCGTGGCGGGACTTGCCGGGCTGGAAGAGCCGGGCCTTCGCCTGGAAGTAGTCCTCCATGTCCGGGTGGAAGTCGAGGTGCTCGGGGGTGAGGTTGTTGAACAGGGAGACGTCGTACGTCACCCCGTCGGTGCGGCCGTAGACCAGCGCGTGGCTGGAGACCTCCATGGTCACCGCGTCCGCGCCGCGCTCGGCCATCACGCCGAGGATCGCGTGCAGGTCGGTGGCCTCGGGGGTGGTGCGCTCGCTCTTGATCCGCTCGTCGCCGACCCGCATCTCGACGGTGCCGATCACCCCGGGGGCGCGCCCGGCGCCGAGCAGGCCGCCCTCGACCAGGTAGGAGGTGGTGGTCTTGCCGTTGGTGCCGGTCAGCCCGATCATCAGCAGCCGCTCGGAGGGGCGGCCGTAGACGGCTGCCGCGAGCTCGCCCATCCGGGCCCGCGGCCGGTCGACGACCAGCAGCGGCAGGCCGGTGCCGGCCGCCAGCTCGGCGCCGGCCGGGTCGGTGAGCAGCGCCGCCGCGCCCGCCGCCGCGGCCTGGGCCGCGAAGGCCGCGCCGTGGTGGTTGGCGCCGGGGAAGGCCACGTACACGTCGCCGGGGCGCACCGCCCGGGAGTCGTGGGTGACGCCGCTGACGAGGCCCCCCTCGACGGGGTCGAGGCCCAGCTGGCGGGCCAGTTCGGCGAGCGGCAGGGCGGCGGTCCCGGCCGGGCGGGGCGGACTCACGGTGATTTGATCGGGTTTCGGCACGGCGGGAAGGCTATCCGCCGAAGGGTGTCCAGGGCCAAACCGGCCCTTCGCCGCGCCGCCGTCCGGCCCGACCCGCTCGTTGCTCATGCTCGCTCACGGCTTCCACTCGACGGGCAGGTTGGGCGCCTCGCTGCCGCTCGGCGGGACCTGCATGGTCTTCAGGGTGAACTCCATCACCTGCTTGAACACCGGTCCGCACAGCTGGCCGCCGAAGTGGCCGTTGACCGGCCCCTGGAGGGTGCAGGAGACGGTGTACCGGGGGGCGTCGGCGGGGGCGAAGCCGATGAAGGAGGCGGTGTAGCCGTCGTAGCCGACGCCGTTTGCGGCCCCCCGGTTGGCGGTGCCGGTCTTGCCGGCGACCCGGTAGCCGGGGATGGCGGCCTTGCCGCCGGTGCCCTGCTCGTCGTCGACGACCGACTCCAGCATCGAGGTGAGGGTCTTGGCGGTCTCTTCGCTGACCACCCGGGTCTGCTCGCCCGGCGGGGTCGCGGTGTACTTGCCGTCCGGGCTGGTGGTGCCCTGGACGATGCTGGGCGCGACCCGGACGCCGCCGTTGGCGATGGTCGAGTACACCGAGGTGGCCTGCAGCGCGTTCATCTGCATCGGGCCCTGGCCGAAGGAGGTGTTGTACTTCTCCGAGGCGACCAGGTCCTCCGGCTTCTTGAGCTTCCCGGCCGTCTCGCCGGGGAAGTTCAGGCCGGTCGGCTGGGCGACGCCGAACTTGCGCATGTAGCTGTCCAGGATCTGGTTGGCCTTCAGCTGGTCGCCGTCGCCGAGCGTCTCCATGGCCTCGATGGTGCCGATGTTGGAGGACTTGGCCAGCACCCCGGCCAGGGTCAGGTACCAGGTGTTGTGTACGACGTCGTCCTTGAACTGCTGGCCGGCCCGGACCAGCGGGTAGGGCACCGTGACCTTGGTGTCCCAGGTGGCCTTGCCGGTGTCCAGAACGGCTCCCAGGGTCATCAGCTTGGCGGTGCTGCCCGGCTCGTACGCGTCGACCAGCGCGGCGTTGCCCATCTGGGACTGCTTGGCGGTGCTCAGGTCGTTCGGGTTGAAGCCGGGCGCGGTGGCCATCGCGAGGACCTGACCGGTCTTCACGTCCTGGACGACGACGTAGCCCTTCTCCGCCCCGGAGTTGGCGACCTGGTCGGTGAGCGCCCGCTGGGCGGCCCACTGGATGTCCCGGTTGATGGTCAGCTTCACGTCGGTGCCGGGCACGGCCGGGTCCATCGAGCCCCCGGCGGTGGGCACCAGCCGGCCGCCCGCCTGGGCGTAGCTGCTGTGCCCGTCCTTGCCGGCCAGCTGCTTCTGGTACTGGAGCTCCAGGCCGCCGGCGCCCTCGCCCTCGCCGTTGACGAAGCCGACCAGGTTGGCGGCCAGGCCGTCGGCGGGGTAGATCCGCTTCTGGGTCTCCCGGTTGAACACCCCGGCCAGCGGGTTGGCGCACTCGTTGTCGACCCGGGTGCGTCCGCCCTGGTCGGCGGCCTTGGTCAGCTGCCGCTTCTGGGCCTGGCAGGTCCGCGAGCCGGCCTGCTTCTCCAGGCCCGCCTTGAGGTCGCTGATCTGGCTCTTGGTGGCCGGGGTCTGCTGGGCGGCGAGCCGCTTGTAGCGGGTCTTGGGGGTGTGCAGGTCGGCGGCGATCTTGTCCTTGGGCACGCCGAGGATCGGCGACAGCAGGGCGGCCGCCTGCTCCGGGGCGTCCGGGATGCCGGTCGCCGCCGGGGTGAACATCGCCGGGTCGGCGGTGATGTCGTACGCGTCGACGGTGGCGGCCAGCGCCACCCCGTCGGAGGACGTTATCGAGCCGCGCTCGGCGGTGATCGGGATGTTCAGGTAGCGGTTGGTGTTGGCGTCGGCGGCCAGCGCGTCGGAGTCCAGCAGCTGGAGCTGCACCAGGCGGCCGGCGAACACCGAGAACACCAGCGACATCACCACGGTGATCACCCGCAGGCGGCGCTTGGGCTCGGCCAGCCGGAGCGCCTTGGGGCGCTGCGGGCGGCGCGGCCGGACGGCGGCCTGGCTCCGGGCCGGCGGGCGGCCCTCGGGGCGGCGCTGCTGCGGTGCCCGGGGCGTACGGGCGACGGCGGCCTTGGCGGGCTGGCCCTTGGCCGGCTGCCCCTTCGCGGGCTGCCCCTTGACGGGCTGTCCCTTCGCGGACTGTCCCTTGACGGGCTGTCCCTTCGCGGGCTGGGCCTTGCCGGCGGACTGGCCGCGCGGCGCGGCCGCGCGGGGCGCGGCGCCCTTGGACGGCTGGCGGCGGCCGTTGCCGGAGCCTCCGGACGGCTGACGTGGCGTGCTCATCGGCCCGCACCTCCGGTCGACGGTGCGGGCGCGGCGGGGGAGGCCGGGTTGAGCTGGACCACGGAGGCACCGGCCGTCGCCGCCGGACTC
>NZ_JBHWIR010000114.1:17042-24293 GCF_042731835.1 Kitasatospora sp. NPDC059817
CGCGGGGGGCGGCCGCGGGGGGGGCGGGCGAGGGGGGGGGCGGGCGCCGTGTCTGCAGCCGCGTTCGTGTCGTATCAGTGCTATCGTCGACCCCCCCACAGGTCGGCCCCGCCCCCCGCCCGCGGCCGGGGAGGCCGGGTTGATCTGGACCACGGAGTCACCGGCCGTCGCCGCCGGACTCGGTGCGCCCGGGGGCGCACCCGTCGGGGCGCTCGGCGCCGGCTGCTTCATCGGCCACGGGTCGACCGTCGAACGCTTGACCGGCGGGCTGTCCTGCGCCGGTCCGGGCGTGCCGATCACCTTGCCGCCGTTCGGGACGTCCAGGAAGGCCATCCCGCCGGCCGGGACCATGCCCAGCTCGGCGGCCCGCCGGGCCAGCGCGTCCGGCGCCGAGCTCTGGTCGATCTGGTGCTGGAGGCCCTGCTTCTCGTCGGTCGCCACGGTGGTCTGCTTCTGCAGCCGGGACAGCTCGAAGGAGCCCTCGTTGAGCGCCGTGTTCAGCGCCAGCAGCCCGAGCAGCCCCGCCGCGAGCAGCACCACCACGAGCACCGCGAACGGCGTGCGGCCCCGCACCGGACGCCGCCCCGGCCGGACCGTGATCCGCGCCCTGCCCTGTCCGGGGAACGATCCCCGCCCCGCCCGGACCTCACCGGCCACCGGCCCCACTGCTCTCCTCCGCCCTTCGGACCCCGCCGGGGCCAACGTTTCAGCCCCGCTTGCTACGGTCCCTGATCCTCTCCGCCACCCGCAGCCGTACGGGCGCGGCGCGCCGGTTCTCCTCGATCTCCTCCTCCGTGGCCTGCTCGGCACCACGGGTGATCAGCTTGAGCCAGGGCTGGTGCTCCTCCGGGATGAACGGCAGCCCCGGCGGCGCGGTGTTGGTCGACCCGGCGGCGAAGTACTGCTTCACCAGCCGGTCTTCCAGCGACTGGTAGGACATCACGACCATCCGACCGCCGATCGCCAGGGCCTCCAGCGCTCCGGGGATCGCCCGGTCCAGGACCTCCAGCTCGCCGTTGACCTCGATCCGCAGCGCCTGGAACGTCCGCTTGGCCGGGTTCCCGCCGGTCCGGCGGGTCGCCGCCGGAATGGCGTTCCGCACCAACTCGACCAGACGCGCGCTGTTGGTGAACGGTTCCTTCTCCCGCTCCCGCAGGATCACCGAGGCGATCTTCCCGGCGAACCGCTCCTCGCCGTAGACCTTGAGGATCCGGGCCAGGGCACCGTGGCTGTAGGTGTTCAGCACCTCCGCCGCGCTGATCCCCCGGGTCTGGTCCATCCGCATGTCCAGCGGCGCGTCCTGCGCGTACGCGAAACCGCGATCGGCCTCGTCCAGCTGCATCGAGGAGACGCCGAGGTCGAACAGGACGCCGTCCACCCGGTCGATGTCCAGGCGCTCCAGTACCTCGGGGATCTCGTCGTAGACGGCGTGCACCAGGGTGGCCCGGTCGCCGAAGGGCGCCAGCCGCTCACCGGAGAGCTTCAGCGCCTGCGGATCGCGGTCCACCGCGACCAGCCGCACCTCGGGGAACTGGGTGAGCAGCGCCTCGCTGTGCCCGCCGAGGCCGAGGGTGGCATCCACCACCACCGCCCCGGGGCGCGAGATCGCCGGAGCCAGGGCGTCCATGCACCGCTGCAGCATGACCGGAACGTGCTTGGGGCCCGGATCGTTGGTGGTCATGCGCGGTGGCGCCCTTCCTCAGGTGCGGAGCAGCCCGACGACCGGGAGCTTCGACCATTCTCGCCCACCACTGCACGACGCGACGACGCGGCCCGTGGTCCCCGCCCGCTCCAAGGGGAAGATCGTGACCGCCCGGCGCCGGGGAAGGTGCGCCAGGTGGGCACGGAGCGGGTGGAGGCCACGGGCCGCATCGACCGGGCCACCCGGGCCGGAAAAGCCCGGTTGACGGGATCCGGCGGGTGTGCTCCACTGCGCCGCAAACTCTATCGCGCGGACCCCGCCAGTCAATGGTCCGCTCCGGCGCACCACCCGGGCGGCGGTACGGATCACCGCAGGTCGCAGCCATGGGACTGGCCCCACGGAGGTGCCGGCCGGGGGCCTGCGGGAGCGGCCGCGCGCCCCACCCGCGCACCCGCCCCGCGGGCGCTCCGGGACCAGCCCGGACAAACCCTCCCGAACGCGTGGAGCGGTCGGCCCGTTGTGGCTATGCGCTCGATCACAGCGGCCCGATCTGTAGCTCTCCTCCCCACCGCGGGCGCCCGAATCGCACTAACGTCGCCACCATGACAGTGACCCCCGACCGGCCGACGCCGACCGACGCTGCCGACTCCCCGCGACCCGCCATCATCGACCGCTTCGTCACGGACAACCGCGAGTACGCCGTGACCTTCCGGGACGGCGGGATGGACGCCCGCCCGGTCCAGAAGATCGCCGTGGTGGCGTGCATGGACGCCCGCCTCGACCTCTTCGCGGCACTCGGCCTCGAACTGGGCGACGCCCACGTCATCCGCAACGCGGGCGGCGTCGTCACCGACGACACCATCCGTTCCCTCACCATCAGTCAGCGCGCCCTCGGCACCCGCTCGGTCGCGCTGATCCACCACACCGGCTGCGGCCTGCTCGGGCTGACCGAGGACTTCCGCCGCGAGCTGGAACTGGAGGTCGGCCAGCGCCCGCAGTGGGCGGTGGAGGCCTTCGTCGACCTCGACGGCGACGTCCGCCAGTCCATGCAGCGGGTCCGCACCTCGCCCTTCCTGCTGCACACCGACGACGTCCGCGGCTTCGTCTTCGACGTCCACACCGGGCTCCTGCGCGAAATCCACTGAACCCCGTACCGCACCACCGCCCCCGCACCGTGCACCGCCCGGCCAACGGCGTCCGGGCATCCGGGGCCCTCCCGAGGGTGACTTCTGGTCACCGGTCAGGGGAGAATGCGCCTGCCGGTCAGACCCCGAACCACCTGGGGCGGCCAGGCCGCAGGCCGCTGCCCCGGCGCCGGATCCCCGACGGAACCGCCCCCGGGAAGGCCGCGTCAAGCATGGGGTGGGGTCCGGCCTCGGGGTGAGGCGGGCACAGGGTGCCAGGGAGCGTATACGGGTGACGAGCTACAGCGATCAGGCCGGTCTCGGCAGTTCTGCGGGGGGCGACCAGGGGACGGACGGGTACCACCGGGCCGGACTTCCCGAGCTCGCCGCGGTCGTGGACCGGATCCGCGCCAACATCGAGAGCGTGATCGAGGGCAAGCCGGAGGCCGTCCGGATCGCACTGACCGTCCTGCTCGCCGAGGGCCACCTGCTGCTGGAGGACGTGCCCGGCGTCGGCAAGACCATGCTGGCCAAGGCACTCGCCCGCTCGGTCGACTGCACCGTCCGCCGCATCCAGTTCACGCCCGACCTGCTGCCCTCGGACGTCACCGGCACCAACATCTACGACCAGCACCAGCGCGACTTCGAGTTCCGCCCGGGCGCGATCTTCGCGCAGATCGTGGTCGGCGACGAGATCAACCGCGCCTCGCCCAAGACCCAGTCCGCACTGCTGGAGTCGATGGAGGAGCGCCAGGTCACCATCGACGGCACCAGCTACGAGCTGCCCTCGCCGTTCATGGTCGTGGCCACCCAGAACCCGGTCGAGATGGAGGGCACCTACCCCCTGCCGGAGGCCCAGCGGGACCGCTTCATGGCCCGGATCTCGATCGGCTACCCCAGCCCCGAGGCCGAGTTCGCGATGCTCGACGTGCACTCCGGCGCCAGCCCGCTGGAGGACCTCCAGCCGGTGGCGCACGCCTCCGACATCCTCAAGCTGGTCGACCTGGTGCGCAGCGTGCACATCGCCGACCCGGTCCGCCGCTACGCCGTCGACCTGGTCGGCGCCACCCGCACCAGCCACGAACTGCGTCTGGGCGCCTCACCGCGCGCCACCCTGCACCTGGTCCGGGCCGCCCGCGCCGCCGCCGCGCTCGACGGGCGCGACTACGTCACCCCGGACGACATCCAGCGCCTGGCCGTGCCCGTCCTCGCGCACCGCCTGATGCCGACCGCCGAGACCCAGCTCAGCCGCCGCACCGCCGAGCAGATCGTGACCGACCTGGTCGCCCGGCTGCCGCTGCCGCGCCCGCAGGGCGGCCCGGCCGTCCGGAGGGGCTGAGGTGGCCCCGTCCGACCCGACGTCAGGACTGCGGGCCGGGCTGCGCGGCCTCACCACCCGGGGGCGCTCCTTCCTCGCCGCTGGCGTCACCGCGGTCGGCTGCGCCTACCTGCTCGACCAGGACGCGCTGCTGCGCGTCGGCGTGCTGCTCGCCGCGCTGCCGCTGGCCGCCGCGCTGATGGTCGCCAACACCCGCTACCGGGTGGCCAGCGGCCGCCGGCTGAGCCCGCGTCGCGCGGTGGCCGGCCAGGAGGCCCGGGTCCACCTGCGGGTCGACAACGTCTCCCGGGTGCCCACCGGGCTGCTGCTCCTGGAGGACAAGGTCCCGTACGTCCTCGGGCCGCGCCCGCGCTTCGTGCTGGACCGGGTCGAACCGCGCGGCCACCGCGAGGTCTCCTACCGGGTCCGCTCCGACCTGCGCGGCCGCTACCCGCTCGGGCCGCTCCAGCTGCGGCTGTCCGACCCGTTCGGGATGTGCGAGGTGAACCGTTCCTTCTCCGCCTCCGACGTCCTCACCGTCGTCCCCCAGGTCCAGGCCCTGCCGCACGTGCGGCTGAGCGGCGAGTGGGGCGGCCAGGGCGAGAGCCGTGCCCGCACCCTGGCGCTGGCCGGCGACGACGACGTGATCCTGCGCGAGTACCGGCCCGGCGACGACCTGCGCCGGGTGCACTGGAAGTCCACCGCCCGGTACGGCGAGCTGATGGTGCGCCGCGAGGAGCAGCCGCAGCGGGCCCGGGCGACCGTCCTGCTGGACACCCGGGAGATCGGCCACCGGGGCAGCGGCCCCGCCTCCTCCTTCGAGTGGGCCGTGAGCTGCGCCGCCTCGGTCGCCGCGCACCTGCTGGAACGCGGCTACCAGACCCAACTGCTCACCGACACCGGCCAGTGGGTGCCCGGCCCCGGCGGCGGCAACACCGCGGCCGACGCCTCCGGGCTGATCCTGGACGCGCTCGCAGTGGCCGACCTGTCCGACGGCGGCGGCCTCTCCCGCGCCGAGGAGCCACTGCGCGCCGGCGGCGAGGGACTGCTGGTCGCCGTGCTCGGCGAACTCGACGAGGCGCAGACCGCCCGGCTGGCCCGGCTGCGCAACCGCACCGGCGGGGCCGTCGCGTTCCTCCTCGACACCGGCACCTGGGCGGGCCTGCGGATGCTCGCCCCCAACACCGGCGGCGACGAGTTCCGCAACCGGGTCCGGCAGCTGCGCGAGGCCGGCTGGACCGTCCTGCCGGCCAGCTCCGGGGACTCCGTCCCGGACCTCTGGCAGGCCGCCGACGGCGCCAAGACGACCTCCCCCTACCGAGAAGAGACCGGCGCGTGACCACCCGGGCCAAACTGACCGTCTACTCGGCGCTGGCCACCGCCCTCGCGTCGCTCTGCCTGACCCCGCTGCTCACCACCAGGAGCTGGGTCACCCACGCCTTCCTGGTGATCGCGGTGATCGCGGCGGTCGGCGCGGGCCTGCGGCGGGCCCCGCTGTACCGCTGGACGGTGCCGGTCGGCCAGCTGCTGGTGCTGTTCCTGCTGATCCTGATCGGCTTCGCCGGCTCCGGCTCGCTGCTGGGCGGCGTGCTGCCCGGGCCGTCCTCGCTGCGCGCCCTCGACCACGTCGTCAGCTCCGGCCTGGACGACATCCAGGTGTACGCCATCCCGGCGCCGCCCAACCCGGGCCTGCGGCTGATCCTGGTCGCCGCGGTCGGCCTGGTCGCCGTCGTGGTGGACACCGTCGCGGTGACGTACCGGCGCTCGGCGCTGGCCGGGCTGCCGCTGCTGGCGCTGTACTCGGTCGGCAACGGGCTCTCCGGGGACCACGGCAGCTGGCTCTGGTTCGCCCTGGCGTCGGCCGGCTACCTGGTGCTGCTGTTCGCCGAGGGGCAGGACCGGGTCTCCCGCTGGGGCCGGGTCTTCCACGGCGGCTCGCGCGACTGGACGAGCTCCGGCCGGGTCAGCCCGGGCGGCCAGCAGGTCGGCGTCCTCGCACTGGTCGCGGCGCTGCTGCTGCCGGTCGTCCTGCCGCACTGGGACTCCGGCCTGCTGAGCCCCGACTCCGGCGGGTCCTCGGGCAGGAGCTCCATCGGGTCGGCCACCAGCCTCGACCCGCTGGTCAGCCTGGAGTCGGCGGTCACCAAGCCCACCAACAACGAACTGCTCACCTACACCCTGGACAGCGAAATCGCCGACCAGGTCTACCTGCGCACCGGGGCACTGGACCAGTTCGACGGCACCAACTGGCGGCTCGGCAGCACCACGGTCAACGACCTCCCGTCCTCCTTCCCCGCCCCCGAGGGCCTGCGGGACGCCAACCTCCCCCGGATCGAGGGCGACTTCCAGATCAGCGACCGGCTGGAGAAGAGCTGGCTGCCGATGCCCTATCCGGCCGCCTCCGTCCAGGTCCCCAACCGGTCCGACTGGAAGCTCGACCCGCTCACCCGCACCGTCCTGCCGACCAACGACCGGGCGATCCGCGGCCTGCGCTACCACGTCAGCGCCCTGGACCTGCGGCCCACCGCGAACGAGCTGCGCACCGCCTCGACCGCGCCGCAGGACATCCGGGACCACTACACCAGCCTCCCCCAGGACCTCCCGCCGGTCGTCGCGCAGCAGGCCCACGAGGTCACCGCCAAGGCGACGAACGACTACGACCGGGCGATGGCGCTGGTGAACTGGTTCACCGGCCCGCAGTTCCAGTACGACACCGCGGTCAACGGCGGCACCGGCAGCAACGCGATCGCGGTCTTCCTGCGCGACCGCAAGGGCTTCTGCGTCCACTTCGCCTCCACCATGGCGGCGATGGCCCGCACCCTGAAGATCCCGTCCCGGGTGGCCGTCGGCTTCACCCCCGGCGACGCCAAGGGCGGCAACGTCTACTCGGTGACCGGCCGGATGTACCACGCCTGGCCCGAGCTGTACTTCTCGGGCTACGGCTGGCTGCGCTTCGAGCCCACCCCGAGCCGCGGCAACCAGCCGCGCTACACCGAGCAGTCCACCACCGCGACCACCGCGCCGTCCCAGCAGCCGACCGCCTCCGCGCAGAGCTCGGCGCCGGGCCCGGCGCCGCCCCCCCGCACAGGCGGCGCCCCGAAGCACCGCCCGCGGGGGGGGTGGGGGGGGGCGAGCAACGGGAGTGTGTGTGTGTCAGATTAGAGGTA
>NZ_JBHWIR010000114.1:24303-25224 GCF_042731835.1 Kitasatospora sp. NPDC059817
GCCGGTGCGGGGGGCGCGCCCCCCCCCCCCCCCCGACAGCAAGGGCTGCGACGCGAAGCAGCGCCAGCTGGGTGAGTGCGGCGGCAAGAGCAAGGCCGTCAGCAGTGCCGCCGAGGACTCCTGGCTGCTGTCCGGGCAGGTCCTGGGCAGCGCCGCCGTGGTGGTGCTGGTGATCGCGCTGCTGCTGGTGCCGATGCTCTGGCGGTCGGCGCTGCGCCGGCGCCGGCTCGGCTCCGGCGGCCGGCGCGGGCCCGGCGGCGGCCCGGCCGAGCTCACCGACGCCCAGGTGCTGGCCGCCTGGGACGAGCTGATCGACTCCGCCTGGGACGTCGGAATTCCCCCGGACGAGTCACACACCCCGCGCTCGGCCGCCCGGCGGATCACCGAGAAGGCTGAGCTGGACGCGGACTCGGCGGCGGCGGCCGGTCGGCTGGCGCTGGCCACCGAACGGGTGCTCTACGCCCCGGCCGGCCAGGTCACCACCGCCCCGCTGTCGGCCGACGTCCGGACCGCCCGGCAGGGCCTGCGGGCCACCGCCAGCCGGGCCGGGCGAACCAGGGCGGTGCTGCTGCCGCCGTCCTCGGCCCAGCTGTGGTGGCGGATCTCCGACGCCCTGCGGGCGGCCCGGGAGGCGGTCGGCACCAGGGTCGGCCGGGTGTCCACCGCGGTCACCGGCCCGGTGCGGCGGGTGGTCTCCGCGGTCACCGGCCCGGTGCGGCGGGTGGTCTCCCGGCGCAAGCGCAAGCCGGAGTCCGAGCAGGACCCCAGGGAGTCCTGAGCGGGGCCCGAGCGAACGGGCCGTCGCGCGGATACGAGAACGCCGGGGCGGGGGGGGGGGGGCCGGCCCCCCCCCCCGCGCCGGCAGGCGGGGGGCCCCCCCCCGGGGCGGGGGGGGGGCCCGCGCGCGAGGCCCGGCGGGTG
>NZ_JBHWIR010000115.1:0-25174 GCF_042731835.1 Kitasatospora sp. NPDC059817
TCGCCGCCGCGCGGCCCGAGGCCGAGCCCGGCCGCTGGTCCCCGTTCGCGCTGCGGCTCGCCGAAGGCGGCGACCCGGGCTCGCTGGAGGCCGTCCGGGACAACCGGGCGGGCGTCCAGGACGAAGGCAGCCAGCTGGTCGCCCTCGCCCTGGCCAACGCCCCGCTGGACGGACCGGACCGGCTCTGGCTGGACGGCTGCGCCGGCCCCGGCGGCAAGGCCGCGCTGCTCGCGGCGCTGGCCGCCGAACGCGGCGCCGGGCTGGTCGCGAGCGAGAAGCAGCCGCACCGCGCGCGGCTGGTCGCCCGGGCGCTGGAGGGCAACCCCGGCCCGTACACGGTGATCACCGCGGACGGCACCCGCCCGGCCTGGCGCTCCGGCGGCTTCGACCGGGTGCTGGTCGACGTGCCGTGCTCCGGCCTGGGCGCCCTGCGCCGCCGCCCCGAGGCGCGCTGGCGCCGCCGCCCCGCCGACGTCGCGGCCTTCGGCCCGCTCCAGCGGGACCTGCTGCGCTCGGCGATCGACGCCACCCGGGTCGGCGGAGTCGTCGGGTACGCGACCTGCTCGCCGCACCTCGCGGAGACCCGGGCCGTCGTGGACGACGTGCTGCGGGCCGAGGGCGGCCGGGTCGAGTGGATCGACGCGCGCCCGCTGCTGCCCGGCGTCCCCGCGCTCGGGGACGGGCCGGACGTGCAGCTCTGGCCGCACCTGCACGGGACGGACGCGATGTACCTGGCGCTGCTGCGGCGGACGGCGTGATCCGCTGATCCGGTGATCCCGTGATCCCGTGATCCCGCGACCCGGTGGGGGGCGGTGCGCTCAGCCGGGTGAGGGGGGCTGCGGCCGGGCGGGCGGGGGGCCGGGGAGGTCGGTGAGGAGGGCGTGGGCCTGGGCGCGGAGGCGGTCGACCGGGGGGTCCTCGCAGATCACCTCCAGGCCGAGCCCGCTCGCCTGCCCCCGGTGGTAGTACGACTGGTAGGCGAGGTAGGGGCGGTGGCCGTCGGTGGGGTCCAGCCCGACGGCGAGCGTCGCGAAGTGGGTGCGCTCGTTCTCGGTGCGCTCGAACTCCGTCCGGGAGAGCTGCCATTCGAACTCGTACGGCTCCGGATCGGACGGCAGGTCCAGCAGTGCCTGGGCGAGCCGGCGGACGTCCTCCGGCCCGGCGAACGGGAGCGACTCGGACCAGCGGGGCGCGGCGGCGAGTAGTTCCCAGCCGCCGCCGTTGCGGCTGACGGACAGTGCCCACTCGCCGTCCTGGTCGTGCCAGTGGCAGCTGAGGATCGGATCCATGGTGGTCAACCTCCTTGTGAGGCTTGGCCGTTCGGCTCTCCCCATCGTGGCACACCGGACCGCCGAAGGGAGCCGGGCGGGGCGGCCGGCGGGGGCGCGTGGGGATTTCGGGCTGGGGGTGGTCAGTCGGTGGCCGGGTCCGGCGCGGGGTGCCAGGGGCGGTCGGCGCGGGTCGGGCGGGCTGCGGCGGTGAGGCGCAGGGCGTACACCTCGCGGTCGGTGGCCGGGTGCGGGACGGGGCCGAGGTAGTCGTGGCCGGTCAGGTGGCACCAGGCGGGCAGGTCGAGGGGGGCGGCGGGGTCGGTGGTGTGGATGTGCACCACCGCGCCGGCCGGCAGGTCGGCGATCCGGGCGCGCAGGCGCAGCAGCAGTTGGACGCAGAGCAGGCCGGTGCCGTCGACGGTCAGGTCGGGGGCGGGCTCCTGGCCGGGCTGCTGCCCGGGGGTGTGGGTCATGGGGTTGCTGCCCTTCGCGGTGGTGCGGCGGTGCCGGGGTGCAGGGCTCAGCCTAGGCGCCGGGCCGGGGCGAGGCGCTGATGGCTCTCGCCCTGGACCCGGAGCGGCACCCGTTGCCGTCCGGGACGGTGCGGTACGCGGCGCCGTTCGGGATCTAGCAGTTTCGTAGTCGGACGGTTCGACAGTCCGACGGTTCAACAGTCCGCTAGTCGCGGGCTGTGGCCGCCCCCGGCCGCGGGTCGGGGGCGGTACCGCCGAGGCGGGTGAGCAGGACGGCGAGGCGGTCGAGGTCGTCGGGGCTCCACTGGTCGGCGGCGAAGAGCTCGGCCGCGACCTTCCGGGCCGTGTACAGCATCTCGGCGAGTCGTTCGCGGCCGGTCGGCGTCAGGGCCGCGTAGGCGACCCGGGCGTCGCGGGCCGCCGCCTCCCGGCTCACCAGACCGATCCGCTCCAGCGGCGCCAGTCCGCGGGTGACGCCCGAGGCGGTGACGCCGAGGGCCTCGGCGAGGTCGACCCGGCGCATCCGGCCGCCGGGGGCGTGGCCGAGGTGGAGCAGCAGGGTGAAGTCGGACAGGCTCACGCCGTGCAGGCGGCTGAGGCCCGCGTCGAAGCGCTTGGCCACGGCGGCCTGGGCGCGGACCAGCCGCAGGGCGGTGTCCAGCGGGTCGGGTCGGGTGCCCGGGTGTGGGTCGGCCTGTGGGTTGGCCTGCGGGTCGGCCGGTGGGTTCGTGTGCGGGTTGGCGTGCGGGTCTGTCATTGCTACCTCCTTGACTACTCAAGCATACCGGTGCGGTGAGCCGTCAAGGAGGTAGCGGGAGGGGGAGGGGGCTAGCCGGCGTTGGCGGCGCGGCGCTGCCGCTTGCCGAGCGGTGCCTGCGAGAGGTCCTCGGCCTGGGAGCGCAGGTTCTTGTAGCCGTAGCCGCGCTCGGCCAGCCAGGCCCGCGCCGCCTGCTCGGCCCGCTCGGCGGCCGCCAGGATGTCCTCCTCCGCCTCGCCCGAGTCGAGGAAGCGGAAGGTGAAGGCGGCCCGCGCGCCGAGGTCGTAGCTGAGGTGTCCCTCGCGGGTGAAGGCCGCGCGCAGCACGTCGTGTTCGGGCGCGCGGGCGAGGAGTTCGGCGTGCTGCTCGGCGCTGAGGCCGTCGAAGACGCCGCGCACCATGATGCGGAAGGTTCGAGTGGTCATCCCCCGACCATAGGCAAGGCGGGCGGTCGACCGCCAACCCGATTTCGTGCCGCTGGTCGGATCCCGGTGGCCGGGTCCCGCTGGTCGACCGCGGGTTCCGGGGTTTCGCCTAGGCGCGCCGGGTGGGCAGGCGGGTGCAGACGGTGCCGGAGGCGAGCGGGGCCGGTTCGGCCTTGAGGGTGTCGAGGGTGAAGTCCGTGGTGAGGGCGCTGATGTCGGCGGTCTGCCGGATGAGGTAGTGGTTGGCGCCGGGGGCTTCGTAGCGGGCGAGGTCGGGGACGACCGGGCGGGCCCGCAGGGCGTATTCGAGGGACTGGTTGGCGTTGGCGGCGCTGTGGTCGCCGGTGCCGTGGACGATCAGGACGCGCCGGCCGGCGAGGTGGTCGACGGGGTCGCCGCTGGGCAGCCAGGGCGCGATGCCGGCGACGCCGACGACGTTCGGGTGCCCGGCGCACCAGAAGGCGGCGCGCCCGCCGAGGGAGTTGCCGATGAGGACGACGGGTACGTCGCCGTAGCGGCGGGCGAGTTCGTCGAGGGCCCAGCGGGTGTCGACGGCGGTGTCGGCGTCGGTGCCGTTCCAGCCGCTGTAGCGGTAGCGCAGCAGGTGGACGGCGAGGCCGTGCGGGCGGCCGCGGTCGGCGAGTTCGGCGGTGAGGCGGCGCAGGCCCAGTTCGGCGACCTTCAGCGGTCCGCGCCGGCTGCGCAGGAACCCGCCGGGCAGCAGCAGGGCGACGGCTTCGACCCGCCCCGTCCCGTCGTCGCCGAGTCGTGGGGTCAGTTGTGCGGTGCGCGGCCGCTGCGCCTGGAACACGCGAAATCCTTCCCTGGTGTCTACCTGCGGATTCTACGGTTCCGTGGGCGGGTCGCGGTGCGTGAGCAGGGGCCGCAGGGCCCAGCCGGTGGCGCGGGGGCGGGGCCCGCGTGGACTGGGCCTGGCGGGCCGACTCGCCTCCGGGTACGAGGCGTTGGGGCGGGGCGTCGGGGCGGGGCGTCGGGGCGAGGTCAGGAGGGGCGGCCCGGCTGGTCTCCGCCGCCGGTGGAGCGGCTCCGGCCGGAGAGCAGGTCCTGCATGCTCGGGAGCTTCCGGCGCTGCGAGCCGGTTTGCGCGCCGCTCTGGGAGCCGGTTTGCGTGCCGGCCGGCGGGGCGATCGAGCGGCGGGGTTCGGTGGCCGGGCCGAGGCCGGCCTTGGCGGCCGCGTCGGCGAGGAAGTCGGAGGCCTGGCGGCGGGCGTTGTCGACCGTGCGGCGCAGGCTCTCGGCGTCGTTGCGCAGCTTGTCGGTCTGCCGGCGCAGCAGGTCGGTGCGCTGTTCGGCCTCGGTGAGCTGCTTGAGGCTGGCGGCCGCCCGGGCGGCGGCCTCCCGTTCGAGCTCCTCGCCGCGTTGCTGGGCGTCGGTGACGATCTGTTGCGCCCGGGCCTCGGCGTGGGCCCGCTGGTCGGCGAGGTCCTGGTCGAGCTGGCGGCGCCGCTGGGCGATGCTGGTCTCGAACTGCAGCGCGACCTGGGCGGCCTGGTCGCGGGTGTGCTGGAACAGCGCGTCCGCCTCCCGTCGGCGGGCGAGGACGTACGGGTCCTCCTCGGCGGCGGGGACGTCCCGGACGGTGGCGTGGTAGCCGGCCGGAGGCTGTTCGGCCTGCTCGGCGAGGTGGAGCAGGCGTTGGGCGACCTGGTCGGCGTGTGGCGGCCGCCGGTCGGGGTCCTTGGCGAGCAGTTCGAGGACGAGGGTGTCGACGTCGGCGGGCAGGCCGGGTCGCAGGGTGCCGGGGGCGGCGGGGTGGACCTCGCCGTGCTGGCGGATGAGTTCGTAGAGGGTGCCGCGGAACGGCGTGCGGCCGGTGAGGAGTTCGTACAGGAGGCAGCCGAAGGCGTAGAGGTCGGAGCGGGCGTCGAGGCCGCGGCTGTCGAAGCGTTCGGGGGCCATGTAGGCGGGGGTGCCGACGATGACGTTGGTGCTGGTGATGCCGTCGTCGGCGGTGCCGACCCGGGCGATGCCGAAGTCGACGACCTTGACCTCGCCGGAGGACTGGATCATCACGTTGGCCGGTTTGACGTCCCGGTGGACGACGCCGGCCCGGTGGGCGGTGGCGAGGGCCTGGGAGATCTGGACGGCCCAGGTGAGGGCCTGGCGCAGGGGCAGCGGCCCGTCGCCGAGGTGGCGGCTGAGCGGGGCGCCGTCGAGCAGTTCCATGACCAGGAAGTAGAACGGCCGGCCGGCCTCGTCGTGTTGGCCGAAGTCGTGCACGGTGACGATGGACGGGTGGTTGAGCGCGCCGGCGGTGGCCACCTCGCGGACGAACCGGGCCGCGTCCTTGGGGGTGTTGTTGCTGCCGGGGAGCATCACCTTGACGGCGACGAGCCGTTGGATCCGCGCGTCGCGGGCCTTCCAGACCGCGCCGAAGGCGCCCTCGCCGATCTGCTCGACCAGCTCGTACCGCCCGTCGAGTACGTCGCCCGGCTGCATCCCCGCCCCTTTCGTGCCCCGGTGCCGCGCCCCGGCCCCCGGGCCAACCTACCGTCCGTCGGTGGGGCCGGGAGTTTTCCGTTGTCTTTGTTCAGGATCCAGCGAGGCTCTGCGATCATCCGATGATCGTCGCTCATGCGGTGGGCGGCGCTTGACGGGGGAGTGACCGACATGGCCGAGGGGCCCGTGGACAGTGCCGCCGGGACCGGGTGGGCCCGCAGGTCCGTCCGCCTCGCCAGGGGCGGGTTCGCGATGGACAAGGAGGCCTGGATGGTGGTCTCCGGCGGGGTGCTGGGGGCCATGTTCGCGAGCATGGGCCTGGCCGTGCTGATCGGGCCGTCCCAGGGGTACGGCGGCGAGAGCCTCGACTTCATGGGCATCGTCAGCATCCTCGGCCTGATGCCCTGCGGGGCCGGCCTGCTGTGGGCGCTGCTCCACCCCCGGCGCGGCTTCCCCGCGGTCGCCGTCGGGATCCTGTTCGGGCTCGCCGTGTTCGTCTCCTTCGCCGGGACCGGCCTCAACGACGCCTGGGAGGCGCCGCTGGACCGGCCGTCGTCGATCCGCGCCGTCGGCAGCTGGACCAGCGGGGACGTGGTGGTGCGGGTCCGGCCCGACCAGGTGGTGGCCTACCGCGGCGCCACCGGGCAGGTCGCGTGGCGGTGGACGCCGCCGGGCGAGGACTCCGTCTGCGCCATGAGCCGCGGGACGGGCCACGGCCTCGGACTGCTCGGCCACTCCCCGCACGACCGGCCGTGCGCGGCGGTGACTGCGCTCAACCTCGCCAACGGCACGGCCGCCTGGACCGCCGCGGCGGACGCGCCCGGCCGCGTCGGGGACACGGCGGCGCCCGATCTGCTCGCCGTCGCCGGGGACGAGGCCGTCCTCCAGGAGCGGACCGGCTGGCGCGCGGTGCACCTGGCCGACGGGCGCGCTTCCTGGCGCGGCGACGCGGACGCCGGCTGCGCGCCGTTGCAGGTGGCGGGCGGGGCGGCGGAGGTGGTGACGGTCGCGCAGTGCGGCGACGCCGCGCCGGTGCTGCGGTCGCTGGCCCCGGCGGACGGGCAGGAGCGGACCCGGGTCGCCCTGCCGGTCACCGGCGGGCTGAAGGACGTCGCGGTGGTCTCCACGGAGCCCCTCGCGGTCTGGGTCGACGCGCAGGGCGAGCGCGGGACGCACGCCGTCCTCAGCTTCGACGGGGCGGGGCGGCAGCGGGCGTCGATCCCGGTCGCGGGGGACGAGTACGACCTCGACGTCATGCTGGGCGGTGCCCACGCCTACGACGCGTTCGCCGCCCGTCCGCTGTTCGGCGGGGTGGTCGTCGGCGACCAGCTGATCGTCCCCGGCGAGAAGCCGGACGACGTCCGGATCAGCGGGGGGAAGAACCCCAGCCGCATCGCCACCGGGCGCCTGGTCGCCTATTCGCTCGCCGACGGCGGGAAGCGCTGGACGTCCGGGCTGGACGACCAGGTGACGGGGCTGCTGGTGGACGGCGCGTCGGTGTGGGCGCTGACCCGGGACAAGCTGACCCGGGTCGACGCCGCGACCGGGCGGAAGAGCAGTGAACTGGACGTCAACGACTCGAAGTCCGTCCACCCGGTGGACCTGTCGGTCTCCGGGCCCGGCCGGTTCACGGTGGTGGCGGAGGACGGCACGCGGGACGAGCCGCCGGCCCGGGGCATGGGCTGAGCCTGCGGGGCCTGCGGGGGCTGCGGGGCCTGAGCCGAGCCCTTCCGGAGCCCTTGGCCGCCCGCTGTTCGTCACGCTCGGTCACGGCGGCGGCCCGGGGGTGCCGCCCCGAGCGGCTGTGTCAGGCTGGTGGGGGAGCACCGCCGAGATCGGGAGGCTCATGATGGCCGAGATCAGGGTGAACGGGGTGTCGCTGCACTACGAGGCCCGTGGCGAGGGGCCCGGCGTCGTCCTGGTGCACGGCTCGTGGAGCGACGCCGACAGCTGGGCCCGCGTGATGCCGGGCCTGGCCGAGTCGACCACCGTCGTCGCCTACGACCGGCGGGGCCACAGCCGCAGTGAGGACCCGCTCACCCAGGGTTCGGTCTACGAGGACGCGGCCGACCTGGCCGGACTGATCGACGGGCTCGGACTCGCGCCGGCGTTCGTCTGCGGGAACTCGTACGGTTCGCTGATCACGCTGCGGCTCGCCGCCGCCCGGCCCGACCTGCTGCGGGGGATCGCCGTGCACGAGCCGCCCGGCGCCGGCATCCTGCTCGCCGACCCCGAGTTGCGGCCGGTCGCCACCGCGCTCGCCGACCGGATCGCCGCCGTCCGGGAACTGCTGGAGCAGGCCGAGTCGGCCGCGGCGGCGGAGCTGTTCGTGGAGACGGTCACCTTCGGGCCGGGGGCCTGGGCGCAGCTGCCCGCGCCGGTGCGGCACACGTACGTGCGCAACGCGCCGACCTACCTGGACGAGCTGCGGGACCCGGACGCCCTGGACCTCGACCTGACCGCGCTGGCCCGCTTCACGGAACCGGCCCTGCTCACGCAGAGTGACAACAGCCCGCCGATGTACGGCGAGGTGCTGGACATCATCGACCTCACCCTGGCGAAGGTGGAACGGCACCTGTACCCCGGTGCCGGCCACGCACCGCACCTGTCGCAGCCGGAGGAGTGGGTGCGGGTGGTGCTGCCGCGCGCCCTGGCGTGAGCCCCCGCTCCGGGGGTGCGCCCACTTCGGGGGCGCGCCCGGCCCGTTGCGCGCGGGGGCGCAGCGGGCCGAGTGCAACGGGCCGGTCGCAGCGGGCCGAGTGCAACGGGCCGGTCGCAGCGGGTCGAGCGCAACGGGCCGGGCGTGCACGTCAGTTGGGCGAGGCGCCCCAGCCGTCGTCCGGGAGGGTGCGGTCCGGCTCGGGGCAGTCGGTGTGGTCGTAGCCCCACAGCAGGGCCTTGTTCAGCAGCCAGTCCTCGGGCGGCGGCGCGTCACCGCCCTCGCGGTCCGCGTGGCCGTCGCGGTCGGTGAGGACGAACGCCACCCGGACCTCCTCGGCCACCGCCACCTCCAGGGTGCGCTGGTCGGGGACGTTCTCGTACGTCACGGTCTCCCAGCGGCAGCCGGCGGCGGTCAGCGCGGCGATCAGGGCCGACTCGGCGACGTGCGTGTCGAGCGTCATCAACCCGCCGCCGGCCAGCGGGAGTTCGAGTTCGCCGTGCCACACGGGCAGGGACAGCGACTGGAGCCGGCGGCAGCGGCAGAACACCGTCTGCACGTCGCCCCAGCTGAAGCCGTGCGGCCAGCGGGACTCGCGGTGGATCCGCCCGCCGTCCCAGGGGTCGCCGTAGTGGGCGGCGAGTTCGGGCAGCGAGGCGTTGTAGCGCAGCCCGTCCGGGCCGTCCAGGCCGCCGGTGGCCGCCAGCGCGGTGAGCCGCGCGAGGAAGTCCGTCACCCCAGGCACCCGCGCACCGCCTCGATCAGCCGGTTGGCGCGGGCGTCGCCGTGGCCGATCATCCGGTTGGCGACGTAGCCGAAGCCGACGCCGAACTCGTCGTCCCCGAAGGCGAACTGGCCGCCCGCGCCGTCGTTGCCGAAGCTGCGCTCGCCCAGCAGCGGGCGGAAGGCGGGGGAGTCGAGCAGCAGGCCGGAACCCCAGCGGGCGCCCATGTCGAAGCCCAGGAAGCCCGCACCGGAGGAGACTTCGCGCACCGCGTCGGTGACGGTCTCGTGCGAGAGCAGGCGCGGGCCGCCGTCCAGGCCGGTCGCGGCCGCCGCGTACAGCCCCGCCAGCCCGGTGGCGGAGGCGACCGCGCCCGCGCCGGGCAGCTCGATCGCGTGCAGGGCAGGGTCGTTCCAGCCGTGCGGCACGTCCAGGCCGGGGAAGACCAGGGCGCCGTTCATCGTCACGATCCGGGTCAGCAAGTGCTCCGGGCCGGGCATCGGGCGGCGGCCCTCCGCCTCCACCAGCCGGGCCAGGCGCGGGAGTTCGCTCTCCGGCAGGCCGATCCAGACCGGCAGGCCGAGCGGCTCGGCGATCTCCTTGCGGAGGAACGCGCCCGGCGTGAGCCCGGTGGTCCGGCGGATCACCTCGCCGACCGCGAAGCCCAGGACGTGGCCGTGGTACTCGTAGGCCGTGCCGGGCTCCCAGAGCGGCTCCTGCTCCTCGATCGCGCGGACGACGGGAGCCCAGGCGGCGATCTCCTCGAAGGAGAGCGCCGCGTCCAGGGCCGGGATGCCCGCGCGGTGGCCGAGGATCATGCGGGTGGTGATGTCCTGCTTGCCGTGGCGGGCGAACTCGGGCCAGTAGCGGGCGATCGGCGCGTCGAGGTCGAGGCGGCCCTGCTGGGCGAGCAGGTGGGTGCTGATGCTCACGGGGCCCTTGGCGCAGGAGAAGACCGGGACGACGGTGTCCTGCGTCCAGGCCCGGCCGGTGCGTTCGTCGGCCGTCCCGCCCCACAGCTCGACGACCTTGCGGCCGCCGGCGAACACCGTGACGGCGGAGCCGAGTTCGGGGAACTCGGCGAAGTTCCGGGCGAAGACGTCCGCCACGGCGCCGAACCGTTCGTCGGCCCAGCCCTGGTACTGCTGCATGGTGTCCAGCCCCGTCCTCTGGTCCTCGTGGGGTCGCTGCCCCAAGATCGTCGACCGGACCACGGTACGGCGTCGGGCCGCTCGGCACGACCCGTTTCCCGACCATCGGTCGGGGCGGCCCTCGTCGGGCGGGGAGCCGTCGTCGGGCATGAGGGTGGACGACTGGGGAGAGGGCTCGGAGTGGATCGCGAAGCACTGGACGCGCTGACCGCGCTGTGGTCCCAGCGGTGGCCTCAAAGGGGCGGACGGCCGGTGCCGCCCGCTGTCCCTGGTCGTCACGCCGGGGCAGCGGGCGGACTGCACGCAGTTCGAGCCGGTACCGGAGAAGATCCGTGTCCCGCGGACAGGGCCGGGCAGGCCCCGGAAGACGCCCGACAGCGTGGCCGCCGACAAGGCCTACAGCAACGGCCCGTGCCGCGCCTACCTGCGCAGGCGCGGCATCCGGCGCACGATCCCGGAGAAGGCGGACGGTCAGGCCGCCCGCCTGCGCAAAGGCTCACGCGGCGGGTGCCCGGTGAGAGTTCTCCATCGGGCCCCGCTCACCAGGTCACGGGCAGTGACCGCATCCCGTAGATGAACGACTCGGTACGGAACTCGCGCTCGCCGGCCAGCCGCAGCCCCGGCAGCCGGCGGAACAGCGTCTCCAGGGCGATCTGGAGTTCGGCGCGGGCCAGCGGCTGGCCCAGGCACTGGTGCACGCCGAAGCCGAACGCCAGCTGCCGCCGGGCGTCCCGGTACAGGTCCAGCTCGTCCGTCGCCCGATGGCCGGCGCCGCCGAACACCGCCTCGTCCCGGTTGGCGGTGGAGAGCATCGCCATCACGCCCTCCCCGGCCCGGACGGTGACGCCGCCCAGCTCCACGTCCTCCAGCGCCACCCGGGGCAGGCCGGTGTGCACGATGGTCAGCAGCCGCAACAGCTCCTCCACCGCGCCCGGCAGGGTGGCCGGGTCGGCCAGGCCGGGGATCTGCTCGGGGTGCTCCAGCAGCAGCGCGGTCGACAGCGCGATCATGTTCGCGGTCGTCTCGTGCCCGGCGACCAGCAGCAGCACGCTCATGGCGGCCGCGTCGTCCGAGGTCAGGTCGTCCCGCGCCGCGAGTCGGCTGAGGACGTCGTCCTGCGGCTGTGCGCGCTTGCGGGCCGTCAGGTCGCGCAGGTAGTGCAGGATTTCCTCCTGGGCCTCCCGGAGCTGCTCCACGGTGCTCTCCTGGCTGAGCATCGTGCGGCTCAGGTTCTGGAAGCGGTCGTGGTCCTCGTACGGCACGCCGAGCAGCAGGCAGATCACCAGCGAGGGCACCGGCAGCGCGAAGTCGGTGACCAGGTCGGCCGTGGTCCGGCCCGCGGTCATCCGGTCCAGTGCCTCGTCCACGATCAGCTGGATCTCCGGGCGCAGCGCCTCCACCCGCTTGACCAGGAATTCCCCGGTGAGCATGCGGCGCTGGCGGGCGTGCTCGGGGTCGTCGAGCCGCAGGAAGTCCGGATTGTCGGTGATCAGCTCGCGAGCGCCGGCGACCAGCAGCGGGAAGGACGGGTGGCGTATGTCGGCACTGAACCGGCGGTCGGACAGCACGGTGCGGACCTCGGCGAAGCCGGTGACCAGCCAGCAGAGGTCGCCGTCGGGCAGCTCGGCCCTGGTCACCGGCCCGGTGGCGGCGGCCTCGGGGTACGCGGGCGGCGGGCCGAAGGGGCAGCCGCCGGAGTGCCGGGCCGGCAGTGGGAGGACGGGGGTGGTGGGTGCGGTGGTCAAGGCGGGGGTCTCCTCACGTCGCGGGTGTTCTCGTGGGGTTCGGGGCCCGGGAAGGTTCCCGGCGGCCTGCGGGGCCGGCGGCGGGGGTCCGTCAGGCCCCGGTCCGCGCGGGCTCGTCCCCGGTGACGGTGATCGCCCGGCCCGGGCAGAGCTCGGAGGCGAGTCTGACGTCGTCGAACTGCTCGGGCAGCACGACGGTCTGACGGAGCATCACGAGACTGTCCCGGTCGTCCTGGTCGAAGACCGCGGGGGCGTTCATCACGCACATGCCGGAGCTGCAGCAACGGTCCCGGTCGACGCTCACCTGCATGTCGGGCACCTTTCGCCAGGGCGGCGCCGACTGCCCGGCGGCCGCCTCTCGTTGTCACGGTCAACCTAGCCATCGCTGGTCCGTTCACGGAGGGGTACGGTGGCCGGATCGAGAATGGCTGATTCGGCCCCTGTATGTGAACCCCCATTGCGGCGCTATGCGTTTCAGTCCGCGGTACTTCGCCGGACGGGTCGGCGGACCCGGCCGCGCGGACGGCCTCACACGCCCTTCGGAGGTGGCCAACTCCCGTACGGAGGCCACCGTGTCGGCCTCGGCGGCGCTCTTGTCCGGCCGGTAGCGCACCACCCGGGCGAACCGCAGGGCCAGCCCGGTGGGGTGGCGGGGGCTGCGCCGGAGGCCGTCGAAGGCGACCCCGACGACCAGTTCCGGCCGGACCAGCACCGTCCGGGCGTCCCGCCCGGTCTCCCGGGCGAGCAACTCGGCGGTCTGCCAAACGAGCGTCCGGTCGGTCAGCCCCTTGAAGGTCGTGCCGAGCATCACCCACGGGCCGAGCCCCGGCTCGGGGGGCGCCCCCCGGGGGCGGCCGGGGCCCCCCCCGGGCGCCCGCGGGGGGGGGGGCGCGCGCCCGCCCCGCGCGGTGCGGCGCCCCCCCCCCGCTTCATTTTTCTCTCTTTTACCGCGCGGGTAGGGGGAGGACGTGGCGGAGGGCTTCGAGGGCGTCGGGGGAGCCGTCTGTGGTGAGGGTGGTGTGGGTGCCGCGGCCGTAGGTGAAGAGGACCAGGTCGCCTGGTTCGCCGGTGAGTTGGACGGTGGGGGAGCCGGCGGGGCCGACGGTGAGGGACTGGCCGTCGGGGCGGCGCAGGGTCAGGCGGACGGGGGAGCGGCGGCCGGCTTCCAGGCGGGCCAGCAGCGGCAGGCGGCGCCACAGGGCTTCGGCGCGGCCGGCGGGCACCGGGGAGGGCGTCCAGTCGTCGGCGGCCCGCAGGACGTCCTCGGCGTGCACGTAGTACTCGACGGTATTCGCGGCCTCGTCGGCGCCGGGCAGGGCGAACAGGGAGAACACCGGCGGGCCGGAGCGGAAGAGCTTCAGCAGTTCCTCGTACGGGCGCTCGGCGTACGCGGACTGCACCCGGTGGGTCCAGTCGGCGAGGGCGCCGACCCGGATGCCAGCCGCCGCGTCGGCGCGGCGTTCCCGGATCACCAGGTGGGCGGCGAGGTCGCGGGTGGTCCACCCGGCGCAGAGGGTGGGGGCGTCCGGCCCGGCGGCGGCCAGGAGTGCGGCGAGGCGGTGGCGTTCGGCGAGGGCGTGGTTCGACATGGCGCCACGATAGAGGCTGTCAGTGCAGGTTGCCGGTGAGCTTGGGGCCGCCCTGCTTGTTGGAGGCCGTCAGGGTGCAGGTGTAGTCCCGCCAGCCCTGCTGGTAGTTGGCCTGGGCGGGGCCGAACTGGCGGCCGTAGTACGTCTTCCCGTCGTTCTGGCGGGCCTTGGCGGCGGCCTCGGCCTCCTTGCAGCCCTCGCGCATGGCGAGCGAGATCGGGATCTCGCCGGTCAGGCCGTCGGCCAGTTTCAGGTCGGCGATCACCTGGCCGTCGTGCTCGCCGGTGCAGGGGCGCTCCTCGGCCTTGGTGATCACCGGGCTGAGCTGCGGGTGGTCGAAGCAGGCGCCGACCGGGAAGAAGGCGTACGGCGGGGCCTTGGTCGGGGTGGGTGTCGGCGTGGGGGTGGGTGTCGGCGTGGGGGTGGGTGTCGGGGTCGGGGTGGCCGTGGGGGTGGGCGGGGGTGGCGAGGCGGCGGGCTTGCGCTCCTCCGGCCAGAGCAGGACGGTGGCCACCACCGCGAGCAGCACGGCCAGGACGGCCACGACGGCGAGGACCAGGCCCCGGGACGGGCGGGGGTCGGCGGCTGCGGGCGGCTGCTGCTCGGAGGTCATGGCCATGAGGATGGCCCACGCGGGGCCCGCCCGGCAGGCGGTTGGCCGAAATCGCCCCTTTACGGCGAGGTTCAGGGTGGGGCGGGATAGGCTCCCCGGCCGCACGGATCCAGCCCGGAGGTAGTCAGTGCACCGCGTAGGGCCCACCGCACAAGGCGCACGGCACAGGGCGCACGGCGCATCCGGGGCTGCGGGCCGGACTGCAACAATGGCCCCATGTCCACCACACCCGCCACCCCCGGCACCACCGCCCTGGCCCCCGAGATCGCCGCGCGCCTCAAGCGCACCGAGGACGGCCTGCTCCCGGCGATCGCGCAGCAGTACGACACCGGCGAGGTGCTGATGCTGGGCTGGATGGACGACGAGGCGCTGCACCGCACGCTCACCACCGGCCGCTGCACCTACTGGAGCCGCAGCCGCCGCGAGTACTGGGTGAAGGGCGACACCTCCGGCCACGCCCAGGCGGTCAAGTCGGTGGCGCTGGACTGCGACGGCGACACCCTGCTGGTGAAGGTCGACCAGACCGGTGCCGCCTGTCACACCGGCGACCGCACCTGCTTCGACGCCGACGTGCTCCCGCTCGCCTGACCCCTCCTCCTGCTCCTCCTACCGGATCTCCAGAAGGTGCCGCTCGCCATGGATCTCGAAGCCTTCCGCAAGCTCGCCGTCGACACCCGGGTCATCCCGGTCACCCGCAGGCTCCTCGCGGACGGTCTCACCCCGATCGGCCTGTACCGCAGCCTCGCCGAGGAGCGGCCCGGCACCTTCCTGCTGGAGTCCGCCGAGCAGGGCCGCAGCTGGTCGCGCTACTCCTTCGTCGGCGTCCGCAGCGCCGCCGTCCTCACCGTCGGGGAGGACGGCGAGGCCCGCTGGCTGGGCACCCCGCCGGTCGGCATCCCGACCGGCGGTGACCCCTTGCAGGTGCTGCGCGCCGCGCTGGAGGCGCTGCACACCCCGCGCCGCGACGACGACGGCCTGCCGCCGCTCACCGGCGGCCTGGTCGGCTACCTGGGCTACGACGTCGTCCGCCGCCTGGAGAAGCTGCCCGACCTCAACCCGGACGACCTGCGGCTGCCCGAGCTGACCATGATGCTCGCCACCGACCTCGCCGTGCTCGACCACGTCGACGGCACGGTGCTGCTGATCGCCAACGCCGTCAACCACAACGACCTGGCCAGCGGCGTGGACGAGGCCTACGCGGACGCGGTGGCCCGGCTGGACGCCATGGAGGCCGACCTGCTCAAGCCGGTCGACCCGGGCCTGGCCACCTTCACCCCGGCCGGGCCGGGCGAGGCCCGCTCCCCGTTCGGCGGCGCGCCGTACCGGGCGGCGGTGGAGGTGGTGAAGGAGCGGATCCGGGCCGGCGAGGCCTTCCAGGTCGTCCCCTCGCAGCGCTTCGAGGCGCCCTGCCCGGCCTCGGCGCTGGACGTCTACCGCGTGCTGCGCACCACCAACCCCAGCCCGTACATGTACCTGTTCCGCTTCCCGGGGTCGGACGGCACCGCCGAGGGCGGCTTCGACGTGGTCGGCTCCAGCCCGGAGGCGCTGGTCAAGGTGACCGCCGGCGAGGCGATGGTGCACCCGATCGCCGGGACGAGGCACCGCGGCGCCACCCCGCACGAGGACGCGGCGCTGGCTGCCGAACTGCTCGCCGACCCCAAGGAGCGGGCCGAGCACCTGATGCTGGTCGACCTGGGCCGCAACGACCTCGGCCGGGTCTGCGAGCCGGGCAGCGTGGAGGTGGTCGACTTCATGCACATCGAGCGTTACAGCCACGTGATGCACATCGTCTCCACCGTCACCGGCCGGGTGGCGCCCGGGCGGACCGCCTTCGACGTGCTGACCGCCTGCTTCCCGGCCGGCACCCTGTCCGGCGCGCCCAAGCCCCGCGCGATGCGGATCATCGAGGAGCTGGAGCCCACCCGCCGAGGCCTGTACGGCGGCTGCGTCGGCTACCTGGACTTCGCCGGGGACTCCGACACCGCGATCGCGATCCGCACCGCCGTGCTGCGCGACGGCACCGCCTTCGTGCAGGCCGGCGCGGGCGTGGTCGCGGACTCCGACCCGCACGGGGAGGACACCGAGTGCCGCAACAAGGCGGCCGCCGTGCTGCGGGCCGTCGCCACCGCCAATACGCTGCGGACGCCGGAACTGTCGTAAGTCGTAAGTCGTGAGCCGTGAGCTGTAAGTCGTCAGTGTCGTGAGTCGTCGAGGGAGGCGGCCGGGATGTCCGAGGTGTCGCCCGACGAACTGCGGCGGGTGGTCGTGCTCGATGCGGCCGCCCAGATCGAGGACCAGCTGGGCGGGCACGGCCGGGTGCTGTCCGGCGCCGTGACCGACGTCCCGGCCGGGGCCCCCGACCTGATCCCCGACCTGACGGTGACCGCCCCGGGGACGGAGCCCGACGGCCGGGGCCGGTACGCCGGGCGCGACGTCGAGGCCGTCCTGGAGGTGGCCCGGCCGCACCTCGCCGAGGCGGCGCTGGCGTACGCGCGCAGCGGGATCCCGCTGTACGTGGTGGTCGATCCGGCGGCGGCGGCCTGCACCGTGCACACCGCGCCGTCCGCCGACGGCGGGTACCGGGAGGCGGAGCGGGTGCCGTTCGGCAACGACCTGTTCCTGCCGCTCGCCGGGCGGACGCTGGTGCTGCGGACGGACGAGTTCCCGGCCGGGCCGCCCACCCCGGGTGCGGGGCCGGACGCCGGGCGGGGGATAGTGGACGGGTGAGCGCACCTGACCAGACCCCCGTACCCGCCCCGCCGGCCCCCGCGGCGGGCCGCCGGACGCTCGGCGTGATGCTCCTGCTGACCGTGCTGAGCGCCGTGCTGGTGCTGACCGCCGTCGGCCGGGTCTGGGCCGAGGGCCGGGCCGGCACCCTGGCGGTGTCCGTCTCCGGCGGCGCGATCTCCGAACTCCCGGGCGGGCTGGCCCTGGTGGGGCTGGCGGCGGCCGTCGCGGTGTTCGCGGTGCGCGGCGCGGGCCGGCTCGCGGTCGGCGCGCTGACCCTGCTGGCGGGCCTCGGCGCGGCAGCCGCCTCGGCCGCGGGCGCCGGGGACACCGCCGCGCTGGACGCCGAGGCGGCCCGCAAGCTGGCGCTGTCCGGGTCGGCGGCCACCGAGGTCGGCCACACCGGCTGGCCCTGGGTGGCGCTGGCCGGCGGGCTGCTGCTGGCCGTCGCCGGGCTGCTCACCCTCCGCTACGGCCGGAGCTGGCCGGCCATGGGCAGCCGCTACGAGGCGCCCACCCGCAAGGCCCCGGCGAAGAGCGAGACCCCGGCCGACCTGTGGAAGGCGCTGGACCGGGGCGAGGACCCGACCACGGTCTGAGCGCCGGTCTTGAGCTCCGGGCCCGAGCGGGCCCGGGCTTTCGCCTCAGTAGGTCTCAGCAGCCCTCAACGGGCCCCGGCGGCGGTGTGACGCGATAGACCCGCCACCCGCTTTGGGTCGCCGGTGTGTGGCCCGGCACAATGGAACCCGTCAACCCGCCGGCGGCCCCGCAGGCCCGGCCGGGCCCCGAGAGGCTAGGAGCACCACTCAGATGGCAGCAGCAGCACACGGTCACACCACCGCCGCCTGGACCGGCGTGACCATCACGTTCATCGGTTTCGGGATCGCGGGGGTCGCGATGATCCTCCCGTCGGTGATGCTGGTCTGGGCCGGCATCGCGGTCATCCTGGCCGGCGGCGTGGTCGGCAAGGCGATGTCGATGGCGGGCATGGGCCAGCAGCCGAGCGCCAACGTGTACACCTCGCACGAGGAGCAGCGCGCGGCCCGGGCCGCCGTCGCCGCCTGACGACGGACTCCTCGCAGCAGTACGACTCGCAGGAGTACGACTCGTAGCAGTACCGACTTGTAGCAGTACCGAACGGCGGGCGCGCCACGCCCGCCGTTTCGTTCTGTCCGGGCCCGGCACGGGCAGAATCGGGGCGTGACCTCCGCCTCCACCACCTCCGCCCTGCCGCCCGTCCTGCGCCGGCTCGGCCCGCCGCTGGCCGCGCTGGCGGCGGTGGCCGTCCCCGCCGTCTACGTCGCCGCGGTGGACCCGAACACCCCCGGGCACTACCCCGACTGCCCCTTCCTGGCCGCCACCGGCTGGTGGTGCCCCGGCTGCGGGGGGCTGCGCTGCGTCCACGCGCTGGCCCACGGGGACTTCACCGGCGCGCTGCACGACAACGCCGCGGCCGTCCTGCTGTTCGGCGTCCTGGCGCTGCTGTGGCTGCGCTGGGCCTGGGCCGCGCTGACCGGCGCCGGGCTGCGGCCCAGGCCCCCGGTCGGGGCCCGGCGCTGGGTGCTGATCCTCCTGCTGCTGCTGGTGTTCACGGTGGTGCGCAACCTGCCCGTCGGGGCGGGGCTGGCGCCCCTGCTGGTTTGATCGCCCACGCCGACGGGTAGCGAGCCGCGCAGGCTCGCGCACCGGTCCACACCGGGGCCCGTACATCGGTCCACTTGGTCCGCACCGCGCGTTCGGGCACCGCCGGGGAACCGGTGAAACCGCAGTTGGGGGCTGCTCAGGGGGGCGTCCGGCACGCGAGACGCACACCGGGCGGATGCGCCCCGCGCCCCCGGGTGCCGATACCATCGAAGTGCCGCCGGGCCACCGCCCGGACGGCTCGTCGCCGGCGAACGAACAGAAATGTTGGGGGCACTTCGCGTGAGCGAGCGAACCATTGACAGGTGCGTGTTGCGCGCAGCGCCTGCTGAGCGAAGCGAGGTGTGCGCATGAGTGTGCTCGACACGATCATCGAGGGGGTCCGCGAGGACCTCGCCGAACGGCAGGCCCGGGTCTCCCTGGACCAGCTGAAGGAACTCGCCGCCAAGGCCCCCGAGGCGAAGGACGGCGTCGCCGCGCTCAAGGGCGACGGGGTCCGGGTGATCTGCGAGGTGAAGCGCTCCAGCCCGTCCAAGGGAGCCCTGGCCGCGATCGCCGACCCGGCCGCCCTGGCGAGCGACTACGCGGCCGGCGGCGCCGCCGCGATCAGCGTGCTCACCGAGCAGCGCCGCTTCGGCGGCTCGCTGGCCGACCTGGACGCCGTCCGCGCGGCGGTGGACACCCCGTTGCTGCGCAAGGACTTCATCGTCACCGCCTACCAGCTGTGGGAGGCCCGCGCGCACGGCGCCGACCTCGCGCTGCTGATCGTCGCCGCCCTGGACCAGTCGGCCCTGGTGTCGCTGATCGAGCGGGCCGAGTCGATCGGCCTCACCCCGCTGGTCGAGGTGCACGACGAGGAGGAGATCAAGCGCGCGGTGGACGCCGGGGCGCGGATCATCGGCGTCAACGCCCGCAACCTCAAGACCCTTGAGGTGGACCGCAACACCTTCGGCAACGTCGTCCACGCCATCCCGGACAGCGTCGTCAAGATCGCCGAGTCCGGCGTGCGCGGCCCGCTGGACGTGATCTCCTACGCCAACCTGGGCGCCGACGCCGTCCTGGTCGGCGAGTCCCTGGTGACCGGCAAGGACCCGCGCGCCGCGGTCGCCGACCTGGTCGCGGCCGGCGCCCACCCCGCCGTCCGGCACAAGGACTGACCCGCCGACATGAAGATCGCCACCCGCCTCGCCCCCGGTTGCCGCCCGCGCGGCTGCCGCGCGCCCGCACGCCGGGTGCTGGGGCGGCGGGTGCGCTATGTGATCGGCTGCGAGCCCGGGCAGGTGCCGGGCCGCCGATGGCGACGGACATCCGGCTGAGCCCAGCCACGAGACGTCCCTGTCGTCATCTTCCAAAGGACTCCACCATGTCCGACAAGTCCGCGAAGGACTACCTGCCCGGCGCCCAGGTGCCGGACGCCCGAGGCTACTTCGGTGCCTACGGCGGCCGCTTCATCCCCGAGGCGCTGGTCGCCGCGGTCGAGCAGGTCGCCGAGGAGTACGAGAAGGCCAAGGCCGACCCGGCCTTCGCCGCCGAACTCGACGGCCTGCTCAAGGACTACACCGGCCGCCCGAGCCCGCTGACCGACGTGCACCGCTTCTCCGCCGAGGCGGGCGGCGCGCGCGTCCTGCTCAAGCGCGAGGACCTGAACCACACCGGCTCGCACAAGATCAACAACGTGCTGGGCCAGGCCCTGCTCACCCGGCGGATGGGCAAGACCCGGATCATCGCCGAGACCGGCGCCGGCCAGCACGGCGTGGCCACCGCCACCGCCTGCGCCCTGTTCGGCTTCGACTGCACCATCTACATGGGCGAGGTCGACACCCAGCGCCAGGCGCTGAACGTCGCCCGGATGCGGATGCTCGGCGCCGAGGTGGTGTCCGTCACCTCCGGCAGCCGCACCCTCAAGGACGCCATCAACGAGGCGTTCCGCGACTGGGTCGCCAACGTGGACTCCACCCACTACCTGTTCGGCACCGTGGCCGGCCCGCACCCCTTCCCGATGATGGTCCGCGACTTCCACCGGGTCATCGGCATCGAGGCCCGCCAGCAGGTGCTCGACCGCACCGGGCGGCTGCCCGACGCCGTCGTCGCCTGCGTCGGCGGCGGCTCCAATGCGATGGGCATCTTCCACGAGTTCATCCCCGACGCCGGCGTGCGCCTGATCGGCTGCGAGGCCGCCGGCGAGGGCGCCGACACCCCCAAGCACGCCGCCACCCTCACCAAGGGCGACCCCGGCGTGCTGCACGGCTCGCGCACCTACGTCCTCCAGGACGAGGACGGCCAGACCATCGAGTCGCACTCCATCTCCGCCGGCCTCGACTACCCGGGCGTCGGCCCGGAGCACGCCTGGCTGAAGGACACCGGACGGGCCGAGTACCGCCCCGTCACCGACGACGCCGCCATGCAGGCGCTGCGGATGCTGTCCCGCACCGAGGGCATCATCCCGGCCATCGAGAGCGCCCACGCGCTGGCCGGCGCCCTGGAGCTGGGCCGCGAGCTCGGGCCCGAGGCCACCATCCTGGTCTCGCTCTCCGGGCGCGGCGACAAGGACATGCACACCGCGGCCGAGTACTTCGGCCTGTACGACGAGCCGGCCGGCGGCTCGGCCCACGACGCGGCCCACGGGGGTAAGTGACCATGGCATCGAAGCTCAGTGGCATCCTGGCGGCCGCCAAGGCCGAGGACCGCGCCGCGCTGATCGGCTACCTGCCGGGCGGCTTCCCGACCGTCGACGGCGGCATCCGGGCGATCAACGCGCTGATCGAGGGCGGCTGCGACATCGTCGAGGTCGGCCTGCCGCACTCCGACCCGGTCCTGGACGGCGCCGTCATCCAGACCGCCGACGACATCGCGCTGCGCGGCGGCGTGCGGATCAAGGACGTGCTGCGCACCGTCCAGGAGGTCGCCACCGCGCACCCCGAGGCGGCGGTGCTGGTGATGACGTACTGGAACCCGGTCGACCGCTACGGCACCGCGCGCTTCGCCGCCGACCTCGCCGCCGCGGGCGGCGCCGGCTGCATCCTGCCGGACCTGCCGGTGGAGGAGTCCGAGGAGTGGCGCAAGGCGGCGGACGAGCACGGGCTCGACACCGTGTTCGTGGTCGCCCCCAGCAGCAAGGACCCGCGCCTGGCCGAGGTCACCGCGGCCGGCAGCGGCTTCGTCTACGCGGCCGCCGTGATGGGCGTGACCGGGACCCGCGCCCAGGTCGGCTCGCTCGCCGAGGACCTGGTCGCCCGCACCCGGGCCACCACCGACCTGCCGGTCTGCGTCGGCCTCGGCGTCTCCACCCCCGCGCAGGCCGCGGAGGTGGCGGGCTTCGCCGACGGCGTGATCGTGGGCTCCGCGTTCGTGAAGCGGATCCTGGAGGCCGGTGACGACGAGGCGGCCGCGCTGGACGCGGTGCGCGCCCTGGCCGGCGAGCTGGCGGCGGGCGTCCGCCGGCGCTGACCCGTACGTCCTGACGGCCCGTCGCCCTTCGTGGGCGGCGGGCCGTCGCGTTTGCGTGCGCCCGGCTCGCCGGGCGGCGGCGCTCGCGCGGCCCCGAACGGGTGAACAGCGACGGGCACACGCATCAGCCGGGGTTGACCGGCGTTGAGTGGAGGGACGAGTGCACGAACGAGGTGCACGGGGGTTGCCGAGCGAGCGAAGGAGTGAGCCGGTGCCGGGTCTCCATCGGGCCGTTCTGCTGCGGGCGGCCGCCGCCGCGCTGGCGCTCGGCGCCGCCGTCGGCGCGCACACCGAGGTGGGACAGGCGCTGGCCAGGCGCGGTGCAGAGCGGGCCGTGCGGGACGCGTACGCCTGCGCCGAGGCGGCCCGCTGGAACGCCGCCGAACGGGCCGCCCACCCGCACCACGAGGGCCGCGCCGACCTGTTCGACCCCGGCCGTCCGCCCGGCTGCCGCTCCTGAGGGCCGTGCGGACCTGATCGACCACGGCCGTCCACGCGGCCACCCGCCCGGCCGTCCGCCCTTGAACGGACGTTCGCCGGATTCGGACACACCATCACCAGACGTCACCCATCCGGCTTAATTCCTGAATATGGAGGAACCGCCCTTCATCCCTTACGGTTCATCAGGAAGTGAACGAGTTTCCCGAGGGGGGTTCCCTGATGGCCGGCCCGGCAGCGCAGCCCGGTGACCCGGCGCCCGCGCCGCCCGCCCGGCGGCCGGTGCCGGCCTGGAGTCCGTGGCTGGGCACCGTCGTCCGGCTCGGCCTCGCGGTGGTCTGGGGCTGGGCCGGCCTGGCCAAGATCGCCGACCCGGCGGAGGCCGCCCAGGCCGTCCGCGCCTACGAGATCCTGCCCGAGGGCCTGGTCAAGCCGGTCGGCTACGCCCTGCCCTTCCTGGAGCTGGCGCTCGCCCTGCTGCTGGTGATCGGCCTCGGCGTCCGGATCGTCGCCGGCGTCTCCGCACTGCTGCTGCTCACCTTCATCGCCGGGATCGCCGCCGCCTGGGCTCGCGGCATCTCGATCGACTGCGGCTGCTTCGGCGGCGGCGGGCACGTCGACGCCTCGCAGACCGAGTACCTCCAGGAGATCCTGCGCGACACCGGGTTCCTCCTGCTGGCCGGGTGGCTGCTGTGGCGGCCCCGCACCAGGCTCTCGGCGGACGGCTGGCTGGCGAGCTGACCGGCCGGCCCCCGCCGCACCCCCACCCCACCCCACGAAGGCCCTCCCCGATTGTGGATGTCAAGGCAATGAGCGAGAAGAACCGAGAAGGCAAGCGCACCGCCCGCGAGCGGATGCTGGAGCAGCGGGCGGCCGACGAGGCCACGTCCAAGCGCAGGAAGAAGCTGTTGGTGGGCGGCGCGGTGCTCGTGGTGATCGCCGCCGCCGTGGTCACCGGCGTCGTGGTGCAGAACCAGCGCTCCAAGCCGGAGACCCCGGTCGCCGCCCCCGCCGGGACGATCGGCGACAAGAACCTGGTCATCCCGGCCGGCTCGGCCAACGCCCCGGCCGTCCTCACCGTCTACGAGGACCCGCGCTGCCCGGCCTGCGGGATCTTCGAGCGCGAGTTCTCCTCGACCGTCGACCAGTTGGAAGACGCCGGCAAGATCTACACCAACTACCACATCGTGTCGTTCATCGACCGGGCCGTCCCGGGCAAGGGCTCCAAGGCCGGCGCCAACGCGCTGGCCTGCGCCCAGGACGCCGGGCACTTCCGGGACTTCCACGACGTGCTGTACCGCAACCAGCCGGACGAGACCAGCGACGCCTTCGGCGACAAGGCCGTCCTGATCAACCTCGCCAAGCAGGTCAACGGCCTCGACACGCCCGCTTTCGAGGCCTGCGTCAACGACAACAAGTACGGCGGATGGGTGTCATCCGTGCAGCAGGACTTCGACAAGTCCAGCTACAAGTCCACCCCGACCGTGCTGCTCAACGGCCAGCCGGTCTACCCCAAGAACGGCGCCGAGGAGATCACCCCGGCGAACCTGGTGAAGTGGGTCGACGCCGCCAACCAGGGCAAGCAGCTGGGCACCGCGGGCTCCAACGGGCAGACCCCGGCGCCCACCAGCACCGCCTCGGAGGCCAACAACCCGTCGCCGACCGCGGGCTGAGCCCCGCCCACCGCCGGGTGACCGCCGCCGCCTCCTCCCCGTCCGGAGGGGGCGGCGGCGCCGTTCCCGGTGCCCGTTGTTCGGTATCTGTGACCCCGGGGGTGCCCAGCAGGGGCCGCAGACCCTGTAGCGTCGGAACCGCCATGGATATCGCCTACATTCCCAGCCCGTCGCGGGGCGTCCTGCACCTCGGACCGATCCCGCTGCGCGCCTACGCCTTCTGCATCATCCTCGGTGTCGTCGTAGCCGTCTGGCTCGGCAGCAAGCGCTGGGTCGCCCGGGGCGGTGCCAAGCACACGGTCGGCGACATCGCCGTCTGGGCCGTGCCCTTCGGCCTGGTCGGCGGCCGGCTGTACCACGTGATCACCGACCACCAGCTGTACTTCGGGGCCGGCAAGAACCCCTGGAACGCCTTCAAGATCTGGGAGGGCGGCCTCGGCATCTGGGGCGCCGTCGCGCTCGGCGCGGTCGGGGCCTGGATCGGCTGCCGCCGCCGGGGCGTGCCGCTGCCCGCGTACGCGGACGCCATCGCGCCGGGCATCGCGCTCGCGCAGGCGATGGGCCGCTGGGGCAACTACTTCAACCAGGAGCTGTACGGCCGGCCGACCACGCTGCCGTGGGGCCTGGAGATCGACAAGAAGCTGCCGGGCGGCGAGGTCGTCAAGGGCGTCTACCACCCGACCTTCCTGTACGAGTCGATCTGGTGCGTCGGGGTCGCGCTGCTGGTCATCTGGGCCGACCGCCGCTTCAAGCTGGGGCACGGCCGGGCCTTCGCGCTGTACGTGGCCGCGTACACGGTGGGCCGGTTCTGGACCGAGTGGCTGCGGATCGACGAGGCGCACGTCTACTTCGGCCTGCGGCTGAACGACTGGACGTCGATCGTGGTGTTCATCGGCGCCGTGGTCTACCTGGTGGTCGTCGGCAAGAAGCGGCCCGGTCGGGAGGACCCGGCGAGCATCGACCCGCTGGCCGACGAGGAGGGCGAGGCGCAGGGCCCGTCCGACAAGGCGGCGGCGTCCGAGAAGTCCGGCAAGGCTGCGGGGTCCGAGAAGTCCGGCAAGGCCGAGAAGGCGGGCAAGGCCTCCTCGGCGGAGAAGGCCGCCGGGAAGCCCGCGCCGTCCGAGAAGGTCGCCGGGGCCGGTGAGACCGCCGAACTGTCCCAGTCCGCGGACGAAAAGGCGGACGCGGAGGCAGCCCCCGAAGCCGTCGAGAGCGCCGACAAGAATGCCAAGAACCTGACCTGACCTGGGAGTTCCCCCCGCTTCGGCCGCCCGCGCGGCGGGGGGGGGCGGGGGGGCGGCCGCCGGGGGGGGGGCCCGGAGGTGGAGGGGGAGAAGAGGGCGGGACGGGCGGAGGCGGTGGGGTGTTAAAAAAAACAACA
>NZ_JBHWIR010000116.1:0-21576 GCF_042731835.1 Kitasatospora sp. NPDC059817
GGGGGGCGCGGGGCCGCCCGGCCGGGCGGGCGGGGCCGGGACGGGGGGCCGGGCGGTCACGGGGCCGTGGGCGGCTCCCCAGCCGGGGTGCCGCCGGCGTGCCGGGGCGAACTGCCCTCGCCCCGACGGGACTTACAGCGAGGGATCCTGCATCAGGATCGCCTGGTAGAGGTGGTGGAGACGACGACTCGGTTTGAGCCCCAACTCGTCGTCGAGCCACTTCCGGGTGCGGTGGAAGATGTCGACGGCCTCCGACTGCCGGCCGCACCGGTAGAGGGCGATCATCAACTGCTCGCTGAACCGCTCGCGTTCCGGGTACTGGGCGAGCAACTGCTTCAGCTCGGCCACCACCGTCCCCGCCTCGCCCGCTTGCAGCTGGGCCGAGATCAGGTCCTCCCGCGCGGTCTTGCGCTGCTCGTCCAGACGCAGCGCTACGGCACGGCACCAGGGCCCGTCGCTCGTGTCGAGCAGGGCCGGTCCGCGCCACATCCCGAGCGACTTGCGGAGCGTGTCCATCGCTTCGTACGGCCGGTCGCTGACCAGCCCCGCGCCTTTCTCCGCCGTCCGCAGGAACCGGTACGCGTCGACCGCGTCCTCCGAGACGTTGAGCATGTAACCGTTGTCAACCGTGCGGATGAGTTCCTGGTCCGGCCCCTCCAGACCAAGTTCCGCCAACGATTTGCGCATGCGTTTGACATTGGCCTGCAAGGCGTTGCGCGCGTTCTTGAGCGGCGCTTCCCCCCACAGCTCGTCGATCAGTTCGTCGAACGCGACCACCTGACCGGCGTTGAGCGCCAGCATGGTGAGCATCACGCGATTCTTCTTCGCCCGTAGACCTACGGTGCGCTGACCGTCGCCGATCAATAGTGGGCCTAATATGGAGATGTACACCAAATTCCCCGTCCCTAGCGGTGAACTCCAGCCACAAGCTTTTCTCCTGTGACCTCGGCCCGGCCACCGTCAACAGTGGTCGACGTGTTTGGGGTGGCCTGACAAAGGGGAAAAGCCTGGGTATCATTCGCGCTGGTCAAGTATCGGACACGCCTGGGTCGTCCGGCCATGTACCTTCGTACATGAGTTGATGAACCTGCGCCACCAACCCCACCTGAAGCCGCGACTCCACTCCCAGTTTCGCCAGGATGTTGGCGACATGCGCCTTCACCGTGCGCTCTGTGACGTGCAGTCGGGCAGCGATGCCGCGGTTGGAGTGTCCGGCACCGATCAGGTCGAAGACCTGCCGTTCCCGTCCGGACAACGTCCCGACCCGGGTGAGTTCGTTGCGCCAGCGCGCCGAGGCGAGGCTGCCGTCACTGTGCATGGCCACCCCCCTGACCGCCCCCTGCTTCCCCGTGGCGCGTCCACCGGCAGTTGCGCCCCCCCGTCACCGGGAAGGTCGTTCACGTGCCGACGAACGCGCATGCGATTCTACAACTCCCGTAACAAACCACCACGGGACAGTCGGCGTCAAACCCCTTGTCACGACTGGTTGTGGCCAGGTGCCTGCACGAAACGCACACGAAAAGGACCGGGGAGGGGCTAAGCCCTTCCCCGGCCGTCGAGTTGGACGGGTCCCGTGTTACGGGAGGGTCGTGCGTGCCGCCGAGGCCGCCGCCGCGGCGGCCACGATGGCCGGCATCCGCGGGGTCCGGGTCGTGGTCTGGCGCGCGAGCCGCGAGGGCCAGAAGGTCTTCCAGCCGAGCAGGGTGACCACGGCCGGCAGGACGACGATCCGGATCACCGTCGCGTCGAGCAGCACCGCGCAGGCCATGCCCACCCCCATCTGCTTCATCTCGATGAAGTTCAGCGAGGCCAGCAGGGCGAACACGCAGACCATCACCACCGCGGCGCTGGTCACCACGCCGGCCGTGCGGGTGATGCCCTGCTCGACCGCCTCCTTGACGGAGAGCCCGCCGCGCGCCGCCTCCCGGATCCGGCTGACCACGAAGACGTGGTAGTCCATCGACAGGCCGAGCAGGATCACGAAGAGCATCAGCGGCAGCCAGGCCACCACCCGGCCGGTGGACTCGAAGTGCAGCAGGTCCTCCGCCCAGGTGTGCTGGAAGATCAGCGCGAGCAGGCCGAAGGAGGCCGCCGCGGACAGCACGTTGAGCAGCACGGTGATCAGCGCGAGCACCACCGAGCGGAACGCGGCGGTCATCACCAGGAAGGTCAGCACCAGGGCCACTCCGAGCACCCAGGGCATCTTGTGCATGACGTTCGCCCGGTAGTCGACGTCGAACGCGACGTCGCTGCCGCCGACCGCGAACTCGGCGCCCGCGACCGTGCCGAGGGTCTGCGGGGCGAGGTCCTGGCGCAGCCGGGCCAGCGAGGCGCGGGCCTGCGGGGAGCCGCTGTCGAAGTGGGTGCCGATCGCGATGGTGGCGACCGTGCCGTCGGGGGAGGTGCGGACGACCGGCGCGGGGTTGTGCACGAAGAGGTCGTCCTGCGAGGCGCGTTCGACCAGCGACTCCACCGCGGTGCCCAACTGCGCCGTCCGGTCGGCCGGGACCTTCACCGCGACGGTGTGGGTGTCGGCCTGGCTCGGGAAGGAGTGGGTCAGCCGCTCGTTGGCCTGCATCGCCGGGATCGACCGGGGCAGGTCGTCGATCCCGGTGGCCTTGAGCTTCAGGCCGAGGGCGGGCAGCGCGAGGACGAGCAGCGCGCCGACCGAGACCACCAGTGCGATCACCGGGTGGCGCAGGGCGGGCTTGAGCATGGTCGACCACAGCCGCGGCTTGACCCCGCCCTTCTGGGTGAGCCGCCACACCAGCGGGACCCGCGGCGCGTCCAGGTAGCGGCCGAACCGGGACAGCATGGCCGGCAGCACGGTCAGCGAGGAGGTGATCGCGATGGCGACCACCAGCACCGCGCCGGTGGCCATCGACTCGAAGGCGATGTGCCCGGCGAGGTAGAGCGCCCCCATCGAGATCATGACGACCACGCCGGACACCAGCACCGAGTGCCCGGAGGTGGCGGCCGCGATCTCGATGGCGTCGATGTTGTTGGCGCCCAACGCCCGCTCCTCGCGCTGGCGCTTGAGGTAGAACAGCGAGTAGTCGACCCCGATGGCCATGCCCATCAGCACGATGACGTGCGTCACCGGCCCCGGATCGGGCACCAGTTGGGAGGCCACCCCCCACAGGCCGAGCCCGGCGAGCACCGAGGACAGGCCGAGGACGACCGGGACGCTCGCGGCGACGATCGCGCCGAACACGAAGACCATCACGAGCAGCGTCACCGGCAGGCTCAGCACGGTCGCCTTGCCGAGGTCCTTGCTCAGCATCTCGTTGAGCCCGGCCTTGATCGAGCCGGCGCCGACGAGTTCCATCCGCAGCTCGGTGTGCGACGCGTGGGTCCTCGCCACGGTGTCGATGAGCGGCTGCACCCGGTCGGCGGAGGTCTCCGGATCGCCGTCGAGGGTCACCGGGACGAGCAGGGCCGAGCCGTCCGGCGCGGGCACCGGGGCGTCGATCGAGTTGATGCCGGGGAGGGCCTTCAGGTCGCGGGTGGCGTCCGAGGCCGCGGACTGCGCCTGGACGGGGTCGAGCCGGCCGCCGCCCCACGGGGTGATGAGGACGTTCTCCACCGCGCGCTCCTGGAGGCCGCCGCTGCGGGCGATCGCGGCCGCCCGGCCGGACTGGCCGATGGCGAGGTCGGAGGTGGTGGCCTGCCGGGTGCCCGTGACGCCGCCGACCACGAGGGCCGCCACGACGAATGCCACCCAGAGCGCGATCGCCCACCAGGGGTGGACGGCGCTCCACCGAGCGGCCCTGGTGATCACGTTCCTGCCTTCCACGATCACGTTCCCCTCCTCAAAAGAAATGCCCGGATCAAGACACGGGCCTGACTTATGAGTCCGGCCGTGCGGTGCGGCGTTCGCCTGCATCACTGAATCTAGTGACGCTTCGACGCATGATCACGGGTACAACTTCGACGATTGGAGGGGGAGTTTCTTCTACTTGACAGCCGACCCGAGAGGGCTGCCGCCGGATTCCCCGGGCGGAATTTGATACCACATCCGCCGGGACACGTTAAAGGGCCCGTCGCCGATCAGTGCGACGGACCCCGCGTATTCCTCGGGCAGCGGCAGGTCGGTGACTCTCCACGGACCGGGCAACGGACCGGAGCGTGCGTACACGGTGGCTTCCGGTCCGTCGTGGGCGACCGGGATCCCCATGCCCTGGGTGAGTCTGGCGCCCGAGGCCTTCACGCACGCCTCCTTCCTGGTCCACAGCCGGGTGAAGGCGTCGGGCCCGCCCCGGGCGACCAGCTCCCGTTCGTCCGGGGGGAAGAAGCGACCGGCCAGCCGGGCGGTGTCCAGCTCGGCGCGGGCCAGCTCGACATCCACGCCGACCGGCCGTGATGCCAGGGCGAGCAGGGCGATCTCGCCCGAGTGGGACAGGTTGAAGTGCAGGCCCGGCGCGTCCTCGACGGCCGGCTTCCCCCACGGGCCGCGGCTGAAGCGCAGCCCGGCCGGGTGGCGGCCGAGGCGCTCGCCGAGGACGATCCGGGTGGCGGCGTGCGCGAGCACGAAGCGGCGCCGCAGCCCGGGCAACTGTCCGCTCCGGGCGCGCGCCCGCTCCTGCTCGTCGAGCAGTTCCTCCAGGTGCGGCGGGTACCCGTCCGGGGCGCCCTGGGCGGCTTCGCCGTCCGGGCGGTCCGGGTGCTCGCCACCGGTCAGCGGAATCTGCCAGATCTCGACCGTATCCCGACCGACCGGTTGTTCTGTCCCGTTCAGAACCGGCCCACCTTTCCGGTGTGCAGCCCCTGGAACAGATTCAGCTTCTGGATGTTCCGTGTCCCCTCCATGAACTCCACGCCCCGTGCGTCCCGGGCGAGTTTGTCGAGGAGCGGGTGGTCCAACCGGGCGCCGGGCCCGAAGAAACCCAGCGCGCGCATCGTGACGTCCTCGGCGAGTTCGCAGGCGCGGGCCTTCGCCGCCGAGGAGAGGTGCCCGGCGGCCGGCTTGCGGTCCACCGCGAGGGCCGCCCGGTAGGTCAACCGGCGGGCCGCGTCGATCCGCTGGCCGAGCGACTCGAACAGCTCGCGCTCCGCGCCGCGCAGTTCCCGGCGGTTCTCGGCGACGTAGTCGTGGGCGGCCCGGGCGATGCCGAGGGCGATCGCGGCCACACTCGGGCGGAGCTGGTTGAAGACCGAGACGATGCTCCACATGCCCCGCCGGGTCGGCGGCAGGTGGGCGCCGAGCACCCGTTCGGCGGGCACGTGCACCCCGTCGAGGGTGATCCGGGTCAGCTGGACGCCGCGCAGGCCGAGGGTGGGCAGCGGCTCCGCCCGGAAGCCGGGGTCGGAGGTGTCCACCAGGACGGCCAGCACGCCGAGCCGCTCGGTGCCCGCGACCCGCGCGAACACGGCGCCCAGGTCGGCCCGGGCGGCGTTGCCGACGTAGCGCTTCTCGCCGTCCAGGACGTACGAGCCGTCGCCCACCGGGGTCAGCGTGGTGGTCATCTCGCCGATGGCCGAGCCGCGGTCGGGCTCGGTGAGGCCGAAGCAGGTCCAGCGGGGGCGTTCGGCGAGCTGGCCGTACACCCAGTCCTTCTGGGCCTGGCTGCCGAGCACGCTCAGCAGCACCCCGCACATCGAGGCGCCGGGCGCGCCCAGCATCATCCCGGCGTCGCCGCGCGCCAGTTCCTCGCTCACCAGGACCCGTTCCAGGGTGGCCAGGCCGTGCGCGGGGCCGGCGCCGGCCTCGGCGGACGCCCGGTCCCACTCCGGCGGCACCTGGTGGCCGGCCAGGAAGCGCACGGCGGGCAGGTCCAGGAAGCGGTGGACGGCCTCCGGGTCCCGGTCGAGGTCGAGCGCGCCCGCCCGCAGGTCTTCGGCCCACCGCCGCACGTGCCGGTGCGTGGTTTCCAGCGGGCCGGGCAGGCTGATCACACGTTCCCCTTCCGGGAGTCGACGTTCTGTGCCGTGTCCCCGGCCGACCCCGGCCAGCCGCAGTACACGTCGGCGAGGAGCTCGGAGGCGTACGCCGCCCGGCCCGGCCCCTCGGCGGTGAAACCGTACGCCCCGAGCAGCCGCAGCAGTGCGCGGTCGGCCTGGGTGATCTGGGCCTGGAGGCGGGCGAGGGCCGGGCCGTCCAGGGGGCGGGCGGGGGCCGGCGGGGAGTCGTCCGGCCCCTCGGTGAGGTCGTCGAGGACGCCCTCGATCTCCAGGTGGTCGATCAGCACGTCGGCGAGCGCGCCCTTGACCAGCTGTTGCAGCAGCAGCGAGGAACCCTCGACCTGGCGGCCCGCGAGGTAGGCCAGGCAGGCCTCCCGCAGTCGCTCGGACGCGCCGAGCCGCAGCCAGGCGAGGCCGGTGCCCCAGTCGTGGGCGTCGGGGCCGGCGGGCGCCCGGGTGGCGTCGGCGGGGCTCAGGACGGCCAGACCGGGCACCGGGTCCAGGCCCCCATTCCCGTCCTCGTCCCCGTCCTCGTCGTCGCCGAACTCGGCGTACTCGCCGAGGAGTTCGCGCGGGACCACGGCGTGCCCGCGCGGGCCGCGCGGTGCCACCCCGGGGGACAGCGCGCGGGAGAGCAGGGTCAGTGCGGGGACGAGGCCGTCGTTGCGCGCGCTCGTCCGGGCCTCCTGCCAGTGCTCGCGCACCTCGGCCGGAACCGTCATCGGACCCCCAACTCCCCCGTGTCGAGTGTGCAGTAGGCCAGGAAGCCGCGCTCCCGGTCGTAGTCGGCCACCACCACCGGGCGGTCCCGGTCGGCGGCGGCGAGCAGGGCGGCCCAGCCGCCGGTGGCAGGCTGTCCGGCCGCCACCTTGGTCCACGGACCGCCGTGTGCCGGAAGTTCAGCACAGCCGTCGGACAGGCCGGAGCCGGTGACCAGCGCGGCCGAGGCGTCCCAGCCGGCGAACAGCCCCGGCTCCGGGAGGCCCTGGGCCGCGCCGCCCAGCGGCGCGTCGCCGCCGTCCCAGTGGATCAGCAGCGCGACCGCGGCGTCCGCGTGGACGGCGCTCTGCCCCGTCGCGGGCAGCGGGAACGGCTGGGTGCCCTGGTCCACGACCAGCAGCAGCAGCCGCGACCAGCCGCACCGCCGGGCGTACTCCACGGCGACCCGCAGCGCGCTGAACGGCGCCAGGACGCCCTGGTCGGACAGGGCGAAGGAGAGCGGCTCGCCCGGCAGCCGCCCCTTCACGCAGGAGGCGACCAGCTCGGCGTGGTCGAAGTCCGGCGCGGAGTAGGCGACCACCACCACCTCGGGGCACTCCTCGGCGGTCAGCGGGCCCAGCGCGTCGAGCGCGCCGTGGGCCAGCTCCACCGAGGTGCGCCGCCCCGAGGCGGCGAACTGCTCGCGGTCGAAGTCCGCGCCGTAGAGCGCCCCGAGCTCGCGGTAGAAGTCCTCCCGCGCGGCCTCCGGCCGGTACGGCGCGCCAGGCCCCGGCGGGGTGTGGGCGCCGGCCCGGATCAGCCGCGGCAGGACCGCCGCCGGGGCCGGGCCGGGCGTGCCGTCCGCGCCGGCCGGGGCCGGACGCCGCACGGGCGCAGTCGCGCGGAACATGCTTAGGCGCTCGCTTCCGCGGCGACGAAGCCGGCCAGCGAGCCCACGGTCTCGAAGTGGGTCATGTCCAGCTCGTCGGCGTCGAACTGCACGTCGAGGATCTCCTCGATGGTGATGAGCAGTTCGAGCGCGCTGCTGGAGTCCAGGCCCAGCTCGTCGAAGAGGCGGACGCCCGGGTCGGCGCCGGAGACGTCCTTGTTGAGGACCTCCGACAGGCCCTTGCGGACGGCGTCGACGTACTTCACGTCGGCCACGGTGTTGGCAGTGTCGCTCATGGTGTTCTCCTCGGGCTGGTCCCGGCCGTGGGTCGGCCGGTCGGTGGTCAGTTCTGGTCGTCGCCGGGGGCCGCGTACAGCCGCTGGCGGCCGAGCATGGCCTCGACGTCGTCGCGCTCCCGGATCAGGTGCGCCCGCCCGTCCAGGACGAGCACCTCCGCCGGGTAGCCGTGGCTGAGGAAGTGCACCGGCGAGGCCGTCGGCCCGTACGCGCCGGAGCGCTGCACCCCGATCAGCTCGCCGGCCCGCAGCGCCGGCATCGGCACCTTCTTGCCGATGACGTCGTTGGGCGTGCAGAGCGGGCCGGTGATGTGCCAGGGCTCGGTGGCCGGCTCGTCCAGCCGCTCCAGCGCGGCCATCGGGAAGTTGCGCTTCACGTACGAGCCGATGCCGACGGCCGCCATGTGGTGGTTGGTGCCGCCGTCGGTGACCGCGAAGTTCTCGCCCATCGAGGTCTTGGTGTAGCGCACCCGGGTCACGTAGGTGCCGGACGCGGCGACCAGGAAGCGGCCCAGCTCCATGATCATCCGGGTCTCCGGGTGCCGGGCGCGGAAGTCCGCGATCAGCGGGTTGAGCCCGGCGGTCAGCTCGGCGACGTCGAGGTCCTTCTCGTTGTCGAAGTAGGCGATGCCGAGGCCGCCGCCGACGTCGACCGTCTCCAGCGGGAAGCCCAGCTCGGTGGAGAGGCGCTCGGCCAGCTCCAGGATCCGCCGGGTGTTCTCGACGACGGACTCCTCGATCAGGATGCGGGTGCCCAGGTACACCTGGACGCCCATCAGCCGGATGTTGGGGTAGCGGCCGGCGAGGTCCTTGCCCTCGGCCAGCAGCAGCTCCTCGTCGGTGCCGAACTGGCGCGGCTTGCCGCCCATGGTCAGGCCCGAACCCTTCACCGAGAAGCGCGGGTTGACCCGCAGCGCGACCCGGGCGGTGATCCCGCGCTCGCGGGCCACCTCGTCGATCAGGTCCAGCTCGCCGATCGACTCGCAGACGATCGCGTGGATGTCCTCGTCCAGGCAGGCCGCCACCTCGCCGCGGCTCTTGCCCGGGCCGAGGAAGATGATGTCGCGCGGCTCGACCCCGGCCCGGCGGGCGGTGACCAGCTCCGTCAGCGAGGACACCTCGGCGCGCGAACCCAGGCTGTGCAGCAGCGCGCAGACGGAGATGTTGGGGTTCGCCTTGAGCGAGTAGAAGACCTCCAGCGCCGGGTGCAGCGCCTCGCGCAGCCCCTGGAAGCGGGTGGTGATCTCCTCGCCGTCGTACAGGTAGAGCGGGGTGCCGAACTCCTCGGCGAGCTCGGTGATCCCGAGGCCCTGCACCTCGAATGCGACGCTCACGGTCAGCTCCGTTCCGGGTAGGCCGCGAGGCGGCGGGTGATGTCGGTGTCGAGCGCCTCGATCTCCTCGTCGGAGGCACCGACGAGCACGCCGTACAGCCGGCCCTCGAAGCCGTCCGCTTCGGTGTCGGCGGCGGTGCCCGCGGCGGCGTTCACCGTGGCGTAGTTGTTCACGAACAGGCCGCGCGGGCGCGGGCCCCGCTCGGTCAGCAGCAGCCCGTCCAGCACCTCGGCCAGTTCGGCGAAGGGCAGCGGGCGGGTCAGCCGCAGCGGGAAGTGCCGGGCGACGGCGACGTCGTCGGCCCCGGCCAGGCCGCCCTCGTGCACCACGTTCTGGTACGTGGACATGTTGTTGCGGGCGTTGATCTCGATGACCGGGTACAGGCCCTCGTCCGGGTCGACCATCGCGTCGACGCCGACCACGCCGTAGTAGCCGTCGGCGGCGAGCCGCTCGCCGAGCCGCAGCGCCGTCGCCTCGATCTCGGCGACCTGCCCGTCGGTCAGCCGGGCCGGGATCCGGTGGCCCTTGTGGACGCCGCCCTCGGTCAGCAGCTCCTTGACGAAGTCGAAGTGCGTGGAGCCGTCCCGGCCCACCGTGAACTGGTAGTTGAGGTCGCAGCGCTTGGCGACCCACTCCTCGATCACCAGCGCGGTGCGCGGGGCCCCGCCCGCGGCCTTGGCGGCGCGCTCGGCCTGCTGGACCGCCATCCGGTGCAGCCGGCCCAGCCGGGCCTCGGAGTCCAGCACGACGATGCCCTTGCCGGACACGCCGAACGCGTCCTTCAGCACCACCTTGCGGCCCGCCGCCAGCAGTTCACCGGCCGCGGCCACCGCCTCGGCCAGCTCCTCCAGCGTCTCGCAGGCCCAGCCGCGGGCCTGGCGGATGCCCAGCTCGTCGGAGAGCCGGCGGCTGTACACCTTGCTGTTGACCCGCTTGCAGACCGCGGCGGTCGGCGCGCCCAGCTGCAGCCCGGTGCGCTCGGCCAGCTCCTCCTCGACGGTGGAGATGCCGTGCGCGGTCAGCCGGGCGCCCTCGGCGGCGACGGCGGACAGCGCGCGCAGCAGCTCGGGGTCGGCGAGGGCGTCCTCGCTGACGGTGCGCTGCGGGTCCTGGCCGGCCACCACGTGCACGGTGGGCAGCTCCAGGCCGAGGCCCTCCAGATAGCCGCGGTAGCCCTCGTCCAGGGCGGTCTTCAGCACGACGTGGTCGTCCTTGCCGCCGAGCAGCAGCGCGAACTCGTCCATGCGGTTCACCACCGCACTGCCCGCGTGCGAGGCGACCCGGGGCAGCGCGGGCTCGCCGAGCGCCCAGTGGTTCTCCACCTCGAAGTTGCCCAGGAACACCAGCGGGGTGTCCGCGGACCCGGTCACGGCGCGCTTGAGGCGCGCGCTGAAGCCGGAGGACGGTAGATGCATGTCGACCTCGTCATTTCTCGTGTGCGCTCGGGCGCGGTGCGGCGGGTGCGCAGGTGCTGCGGTGGTGCGGGTGCGCCGGTACTGCGGGGGACGGCCGGTCCCGTGGACGGCCGTCAGTGCTCCAGGACCATCGCGGCGAAGGTCGCCCCGAGCCCCACGCTGGTCATCAGGTAGCAGTCGCCGGGGCGCAGCCGCCCCAGCTCGGTGGCCTTCTGCAGGTTGATGAAGGGGTCGGCGCAGAAGCAGTGCCCGGTCTCGCCGACCAGGTCGAGGAAGACCTTGTCGAGCGGCAGCCCGAGCGTCTTGCAGACGCCGATCCACGACAGCCGGTTGACGTTGTGCGGCAGCACGAGCGCCAGCTCGTCGAGGCCGCAGCCGGCCTCCTCCAGGGCGGCGCCGATCACTTCGCACAGGCCGGGCCCGTACAGGTCCTGGAACTCCTTGGCGGCGGCGTCGCCCATGATGAACTCGTCGCCGAACTGGGTGTGGGTGCGCGTCGCGTAGCCGAGCATCCGGTCGGAGCCGGTGCGGTCCGCGCTCACCAGGAAGGCGACGGTGCCCTCGCCCATGACGGTGACGTCCGGGATGGACTGCGTCTGGGTGGTGCACGCCTTCTCCCCGGCCAGGACCAGGGCGAGCGCGTTCGGGTCCGGGTCGGCGGCCAGTAGGGTGCCCGCCAGGTCCAGCGCGAGCAGCCCGGAGGCGCAGGCGTGGTGCGAGACGACGAAGCCGGCGGCGTGCTCCAGGCCGAGCTCGACCTGGAGCGGTCGGAGCGAGGTCATCGGGTACGGCAGCGGCGACGGCATCGTGCGGGCCTGGAGGACGTACTTGACGCGCTGTTCCTGCCCGCGCAGTTCCACCAGCTTGGTCGCGGCGCGCAGCAGCAGCTCGGTCTCGGTGGCCGCGGGGTCGCGGCACACCTCGGAGAGCCCGTAGAAGCGCTGGTAGCGCCGGAGCTGCACATCCGTCAGCTGGAGTTCCTGTTGGAAGCGCGCGATCGGGATGGTGTCGGGAAGACAGCTGGAGACTGCCGTGATCGACGTCATGCCAACTACAGTCGCCTGGAGCGCTGACGCTTAGCTGACGCTGCGCTGACCACCGCCGCGCGGTGGCGGGGTGCGCTCCCCGCAGACGCCGGGGAGGTCCGGTCCGGAGGCGTGGTCGACCGTCCCGTACCGCCGGACGGAAACGACCGGAGGGGTGGGCCTTTCGGCACACCCCTCCGGAATCCGATCAGGTCCTACTCGTCGTCGGCCCCGCCGAGGTCGCCGAGGTCGGTGCCGTCCGGGGTGCCGCTGATCGCGTACCCCTGGCGGCGCGCCTCGTAGCAGGCCACCGTTGCGGCCGCCGACACGTTCAGCGAGCCGACCCGGCCCAGCTGCGGCACGAACACCACCTGGTCGCAGAGCGCCAGCGCGTCGGGGGTGATCCCGCGGTCCTCGTGCCCCAGCACGAAGGCCACCGCCGGGGTCAGTTCGGCGGCGAACATCGGCACCGCCTCGTCCGCCAGCTCCAGGCCGACCACCTTGAAGCCGTCCGCCTTCGCCGCCGCGACCGCCTCCGCGATCGTCGGGAAGTGCTCCACCTTCAGGTACTTGTCGGTGCCCATCGCGGCCTTCTGCGCGCCCGAGGAGCGCACCGACGGGGTCTCCCCGGCCAGGTACAGCTTCTCGGCGCCCATCGCGGCCCCGGTCCGGACCACCGAGCCGACGTTGAACGGCGACTGCAGGTTCTCCAGGATCATCGCGAGCCGGAACTCGTTGCTGCGCCGCCACGAGCGGTGCAGTCGCTTCAGTTCGGTCCCGCGCAACTGCTTCACGACGACGTTCCCCGTCCACTCTCCGTACCCTCGCCCGGCTCCGGGCGGGGTCGTGCTTCCAGAATCCGGAACCCGTTGACCGACGCGACCCGGGTGGTCGGGTAGCCCTGCTCGTTCAGCCACTTCTGCAGCGAGTCCGAGCCCAGGTGCTTCTGCACCACCAGGAACGCCGAGCCGTCCGGGGTCAGCCGGCCGAGCCAGTGCGTGAGCAGCCGGCGCAGCTCGGCCTTGCCGATCCGGATCGGCGGGTTGGAGTAGATGGTGGCGAACCGCACGTCCTGCGGGACGTCCTCGGGCAGCGCGGCCTGGACGTTGCCCAGCCGCAGTGCCTCGGCGTTCAGCCGCACCAGTTCCAGCGCGCGCTCGTTCACGTCCACCGCCCAGACCGGCAGCCGCCTGCGCCGGCTCGCCCAGGTCAGCGCGATCGGGCCGTAGCCGCAGCCGACGTCCAGGATCGGGCCGCGCACCCGCGGCTGCGGGGCGTGCTCCAGCAGGATCCGGGTGCCCGGGTCGAGCCGGCCGCGCGAGAACACTCCGGTGTCGGTGGTCAGTTCGAGGGTGAGGTCCGGCAGGGAGACCGTGATCGGCCGGCGCTCGCTGGCGACCTCGGGTGCACCGGTGAAGTAGTGCGAGCCGGACATGATTTCCCCGTCGTTCGTAAGGGCCTCGGGGCCACCGGGTGGGTGTGGGTAAGCCCTTGGTACGGCACCGATCGTACCCCCGGTGGCCTGCGGCGCGTTCCGTGCCGGCCGGCGGCCCGGGTGCCGCGGGGCCGCCCCGGCGCGATCGCGCCCGGCCGCCCGGCGACGGATACTGCCAGTACCGCCCCCGCGCCCGTGGGAGCCTCCGGACAGCGCCTCCGAACAGTGAGGACGGACGCCATGCCGCAGAATCACGAGGACTACCTGATCGACGAGGCCGTCGAGACCGTCGAATCCGACGACGAGGCACCCGAGGGCGACGAGTACGACGAGGTGGCCGAACGCCGGGCCGTCGGAGCCGACCCGGCCACCGATGTCGCCGACGCCGCCGAGCAGAGCCGCGTCGTCCAGCTCGACGAGGACGAGTACCGCGAGTAGCCGCCGCCGGGCCCGGTCCGGTGCGCCGTCCGGTGCGCTGTCCGGTGCGCTACAGCGCCCGGCGGCGCTGCAGCCAGGTCATCGCCGCCCAGCCCGGCAGCACCGGCAGGATCAGCGTCAGCAGGCGGTACATCGCCACCGCCGCCAGCGCGCCGCCCTTCTCCATCGACGCGGTCTGCTGCAGCAGCGCGATCAGCGCCCCGTCCACCGCGCCGGCCCCGCCCGGGGTCGGCGCCACGTTGCCCGCCGCGTTGCCCACCAGGAACACCACCGCCACCGAGGCGAAGGACGGCTCCCGGCCGATCGCCCGGGTGCAGCAGTACAGGCAGCCGATCAGGCAGATCGACACCAGCAGCTGCCCGGTCAGCCCCACCGCCAGGCGGGCCGGGCTGCGCAGCAGGTCCAGCAGCCGCGGCAGCACCTCGGTGGTCAGCGGCCGCAGCCGGGCCGCCAGCCAGCGCCGGGCCGGCGGCACCGCCGAGACCACCGCCAGCAGCGCCGCCGCCCCCGCCAGCCCGCCCACCACGGCGGGCAGCGCGTCCAGCTCCGAACCGCCCGGTTGCAGGTCCAGCAGGTAGACGAAGGCGCCCAGCTGGAGCAGGTGCAGCACCAGGCCGATCAACTGCCCCACCCCGACGCTGGACAGCGCCTGCGCGGTCGGGATCCCGGCCCGCTGCAACAGCCGGGTGTTCAGCGCGATCCCGCCGACGCCCCCGGGCGACACCAGCTTCACGAACGCCCCGGCCAGCTGCGCCAGCACCGCGTTGCGGAAGTCCAGCCGCTCCGGCACGAACCCGACGAACCCCATCGCCGCCGTCACGTGGCTCAGCGCCGCCGCCAGCAGTGCCAGCGCCAGCCACGCCGGATCGGCGTCGGCCACCGCCGAGATCGGGTTGTCCTCGGCCGCGAACAGTTGCGGGATCAGCAGCCACCCGGCCACCACCCCGCCCACCACCGCCAGCAGGGTCCGCGGCCGCAGCCGCTCCAACCGCACCGGCCGCACCTCCGCCTGCGGCCTGGTCCGCAGCACCTCCGCCCGGATCTCCTCCAGCAGCCCGCCCCCGCCGCCGGTGGCTTCGTCGGGCCCGGGGCCTGCCGGGCCGCCCGTGCGGGCGGCGGCGGCGGTCGGGTGGGCGGCGGTCGGGCGGGCGGTGCGCTTGAGGGCGTGGCGGGTGGTGCGGGCGAGGGCGATGGGCTGGAGGAGGGGGAGGGCTGCCTCGACGGTGTCGGCGCCGAGGACGGTGACGGCGGTGTGGACGGAGCGGGCGGCGCCGGCCCGCAGGGCGAGGGTGGTGAGCAGCTGGGCGATGTCGCAGCGCAGCACGAGTTCGCTGGCCGCGATGTCGCCGTCGGCGAAGTCGACCAGGTGCACCGCACCGGTCGCGTCCACCAGCAGGGAGGACGGGACGAGCGCCCGGTGGGCGATCTCCCGGCGCTGGAGGCGGGCGAGCTGCCGCCAGGCGTCGGCCAGCAGGTCGTCGGTGACCTCCTCGTCGGGGAGCCGGTCGAGGGCGCGTCCGGGGAGGTGCTCGTAGGCGATGAGGGCGGTGTCCTGGCCGAGGCCGGCGGTGGCGGCGATGCGGCGGGTGCGGACGCCGGCGGCGAGGGCCGCGTAGGTGACGAGCGCCTCGTGTTCGAGGCCGGCGCGGGGGGAGCGCAGGGCCCGGGGGTGGGGGGCGGTGCGCAGCCGCAGGCGGCGCCAGGCGCGCTGGACGGCGGCGGCGGTGACGGCTTGCCGGTCGAGGAGCTGGACGTCGAGGTCGGGCCGGTCGTCGGCTTGCCGGACCAGGTAGCGGTCGGGCCCGGCGGGGTGGGCCTCGGCCGGGCGCAGGCCGCTCTCGCGCAAGGCCCGGAGGATCTCGCCGGGCCTGGGCAGCGGGTCGGGGGTGCCGACGGCGTAGAGGGTGCCGTGGGCGCCGGTCCAGCCGATGAGCAGGCCGAGCAGCAGGGCGGTGGGGGTGGCGTACCCGCCGGCGAGTCCGGCGAGGCCGGAGAGGGCGAGGACGGCCCAGGGGGCCCGGTGTTCGCGGTTGCCGGAGGCGGTCATGAAGGCGAGGACGGGCGCGAGGTAGCCGTAGACGGGCTCGGTGTGGCCGAGGGCGCCGCCCGGCAGGGCCTGGGTGAGGGCGGCGAGCAGGGAGGCGGGGGCGACGCCGTCGGCCCACAGGTCGAGGAGCAGGGTGGCGCCGTAGGCGAGGACGGCGGCGAGCAGGCCGTCGGAGACCTGCTGGAGGGCGCGTCGCCGGTCGGGGCCGAGGAGGCGGCGGGCGGCGAGGACGACGGGCACCAGCAGCACGGCGGCGGTGGTGAGGCCGCCGGCGAGGCCGGCGAGCGGCCGGGGCACCAGTTCGGCGGCTTCGGCGACGTCGGCGGCGATGCCGCCGGTGGTGGCCCGGGCGTAGTCGGCGAGCAGCAGGGTGAGGGCGATGGCGATGAGCCCGGTGAGCAGCCGGATCAGGGCGACGGGCTGCCGGACCCGGCCGGGTTCGGACACCGCCCGGGCCGGGCCCCGGCCGGCTCCGGCGCTCGCCGGTATGCCGGTGTCCGCCGGTGCGGGCGTGCCGGCGGTGTCGCCACCGCCGGTGTCGCCGTTCGTTCTCCCCGTCACGATCGCCACGGGTGGCATGCTCCCATGCCTCCCCTGATGGTGGAGCCGGAGCCCGGAAGCCGGCCCGGATCGGGGGAGTTCGGGGACCGGCCCTACGCCTGCCGGGTCGGCACGACGACCGTGTGGCTCAGGTTGACGTGCCGGGGGCGGCTGACGGTGTAGGCGATCAGGTCGGCGAGGTCGTCCGCGGTGAGTGCGGGGATGGCCGCGAACATGCCGCCGAGCTGTTCGCGCAGGGCGGGGTTGTCGATGTGGCCGCCGAGTTCGGTGTCGGTCAGGCCGGGCTCGATGGAGCTGACCCGGACGTCGCGGGGGCTGAGTTCGGAGCGCAGGGCGGCGGACAGCTGGGTGAGCGCGGCCTTGGTGGCGCTGTACACGGCGTAGTTGGGGAAGACGACGCGCGAGGCGATGGAGGAGACGTTGACCAGGTCGGCGGCCCGGCCGTCGGCGGCGGCCGCGGTGAGGTCGTCGGCGAAGGCGCGGATGATCCGCAGGGCGCCGGTGAGGTTGGTGTCGACCATGCGGGTCCACTCGTCGGTCCGGCCGTCGGCGAGGGGGTTGGGCAGCATCACGCCGGCGCTGTTGACCACCAGGTCGACCCGGCCGTAGGCGTCGTGGACGGCCTTGGCGGCGGCGTCGACGGAGGCCTGGTCGGTGATGTCGGCGGTGACGGCGAGGGCCTGGCCGCCGGCGGCGGTGAGCTCGGCCGCGAGGGTGTCGAGCCGGTCGGTGCGGCGGGCGAGCAGGGCGACCCGGGCGCCGTGGGCGGCGAGCAGGCGGGCGGTGGCCGCGCCCATGCCGCTGGCGGCTCCGGTGACGACGGCGGTGCGGGCGGCGAGGGCGGGGTAGCTCATCGGTGGCTCCTGGGCCTGGGAGGGTGGTGGGGCTGACGACGACAACTGTGCGCGGGCGGCGGAGGTTCGCCCAGGGCCGTGTGCGTCCCGGGTGCGGCCTTCCTGGGATGCGCTTTCCCGGGATCCGCGGTCCTGGGTGCGGCAGGACCACCCTGGCGCCGGGAAGGCCGACCGGGCGCGCGGCGTGTCTTGAGGCCGGGGCCGGCCGGGCCGTCACTACCCTGCGGGCATGAGTGCCTGCGAAGACCTCGCCGCGGCCCCCCAGGACATCGAGCCCCTCCCCCCGGCCGACGGCTGCGCCGACTGCCTGGCCCAGGGGCGCCAGGACTGGGTGCACCTGCGGATCTGCCTGGACTGCGGCCACATCGGCTGCTGCGACTTCTCGCCGCAGCGGCACGCCACCGCGCACTTCCACAACACCTCGCATCCGGTGATCCGCTCGTACGAGCGGGGCGAGGACTGGCGCTGGTGCTTCGTCCACGAGGTCATGGGCTGAGGCCCGGGCCGGCCCGGCCCGGGGAAGCCGAGGCCCGTTCCCGGTGGCATCTCCCGGTGGCATCCGGGCGCAACCCCGATAAAATCCGGACATAACGACCGTGCGGCCCCCGGCCCCTCCGGTCGACATCCGTCCGGCCGGTGACCGCCGAAGGGAGGCCGACGATGACCAAGCGAACACCGGGCAGCACCGCCCAGCTCCGCCGGGGCACCCAGGAACTGCTGGAGCGCCGCGGCATGGCGACCGCGCCCACCCGGCTGGTGCCGATGCTGCGCGCCGACGCCATGTCCTCCGCCACCGCCGGGTACGCCGTGCCCGACGCCTTCCGGCACGGTGGCCGCGACCGGGCGGCCTCGGCGGGGCACGCCGCCCCGTCGATGCACGCCGAGCTGAAGGGCCACCGGCACCGCGGCGCGGAGAAGCACTCCGCCCACTGAGCGGATCCGGGTCCGGGGGCGGGCGCCGCGTTCCGGCGCCCGCCCCCGACGCGTGCTCGGAGGGTGTCCGGGGTGGTTCGCGGCCGGTGCTGGGGGGCGCCGGGCGGTTGTCAGTGGGCTGGAGTACCTTCGTGCCGTTCACCAGCACGGGGCGGGACGACGGGGGCGCACCATGACCGACCTGATCACGGAGGAGCCGGTCGAGCTCCAGTTGGAGCGGTACCGGACGGAGCTGACGGGCTACTGCTACCGGATGCTCGGCTCGGTCTTCGAGGCCGAGGACGCGGTGCAGGAGACGATGGTCCGCGCCTGGCGGGGCCACCGCGGCTTCGAGGGCCGCGCCGCGCTGCGCTCCTGGCTGTACCGGATCGCCACCAACGTGTGCCTGGACGCGCTGAACGGCCGCAACAACCGGGCCCGCCCGATGGACCTGGCCGGCCCGGTGACGGTGGCCACCGCGAGCGACACCCAGCTGCCCGAGGTGACGTGGATCGGCCCCGCGCCGGACGGCCGGGTGCTGCCCGAGACGGGCGACCCGGCCGAGGTGGCGGCCCAGCGCGAGTCGGTGAAGCTGGCCTTCGTCGCCGTGCTGCAGCGCCTCGCGCCCCGGCAGCGGGCCGTGCTGATCCTGCGCGAGGTGCTCGGCTGGAAGGCCGCCGAGGTGGCCGAACTGCTCGGCGTCACGGTGGCCTCGGTGAACAGCGCGCTGCAGCGGGCGCGCGCGGTGCTCGCCGGGGACGGCGCCGCCGCCCGCCCGGCCCCCGCCCTGGACGACGACCACCGCGCGCTGCTCGACCGCTACGTCCGCGCCTTCGAGGCGTACGACATGGACGGCCTCGCCGCGCTGCTGCACGAGGACGTCACGCTCAACATGCCGCCGTACGCGATGTGGTTGCGGGGGCAGGGCGAGATCCGGGCCTGGATGCTCGGCCCGGGCCACGGCTGCCGCGGCTCCCGGCTGGTCCCGGTGACGGCCAACGGCGCTCCGGCCTTCGCCCAGTACCGGCCGAGCCCGGCGGGCGGGCACGAGCCGTGGGCGCTGATCGTGTTGGAGGTGTCAGCGGGCCGGATCACCGGGTTCACCAACTTCCTGGACACCGACGTGCTCTTCCCGCTGTTCGGCCTCCCGCCCCGGCTGGCCGCCGAGTAGGCCCTGTTCGGGCCGCCGGAGGTCGAGGGGGTCCACGCCCCCCGGCAGCAGGGCCGCGAGCCCGCTGAACGCGAGCAGTTCCCGCAGCGGGCCGCTCGCGTTCAGCAGCACCACGCCCACCCCGTGCCGAGCGGCGGCGAGCCGCAGCCGGGCGAGGGCGTCGACGACGGCCAGGTCGGGCGCGGTCAGCGCGCCCAGGTCGCAGGTCAGGTCGCAGGTCAGGGCGGGGGCGGTCGGGGGCTTCGGCGTGGTGTCCATGCTGCTTGGACCGGCCCGGCGGCCCGGGCTCATCGGCTCCGGCGGAACTTCTCGCAACCTCCCGGAGCTCCACCCTGGCCGAGGAGAGCGTGGGCCTGCGCTCCGCCCAGCGTTGAACCGACGGCCCAGCGCTGAACCGACGGCCCCGGGCGGGTCGGTGGCAGAGTGGGCGGTGCAGAACCACCGTGCCCCAGGAGGATCGCAGTGACGGCTGAGCCCTTGAAGTCCCGTGAGGAATGGTTGGCGTCCCTGCCCAGGATCTACGCGGCGGCGGGCTGCCTGCTGCGGGACGAGTCCGGCCGGATCCTGATCGTGAAGGCCGGGTACCGCGAGTACTGGCAGTTCCCGGGCGGCACGATCGACCTCGGCGAGGGCCCGGTGGAGTGCGCCTCGCGGGAGTTGTTGGAGGAGACCGGCATCGTCAGGGCGACCGGGGACCTACTGGCCATCTCCTGGACCCACCCCTCGTCCGAACTCGACCACCCCGCACAGCACTTGATGTTCGACTTCGGCACCGTCCCGGACGGCACCCCCGTGACCGTCCCGGCCGGTGAACTGGACCGGCACCAATGGGCCACCGTCGAGGAGGCGCTGGAACTCCTCGGCCCGGCCCGCTCGGTCCGGTTGCGGGCGGCGCTGGAGGCGGCCGCCGACGGCCGGGTGCGGATCGTCAGCACGCCCATCTCCGGCTTCTGAGTCCCACCCCGGCCCAACCGACCGGCCCCGGGCGGGAGTTCCGCCCGGGGCCGGGCCCGTCTCACGCCTGCTCGGCGTTCCGGGCGGCGATGATGGCCTTGATGGCCTCGGAGGTGAAGGTCTCCGCCTCGGACTTCTCGACGCCGAGGCCGGCGAGCACGCCCGAGCCGTTCTCCAGCTCCAGCAGGGCGAGCAGGATGTGCTCGGTGCCGACGTAGTTGTGCCCGAGCTTCAGCGCCTCGCGGAAGGTCAGTTCCAGCACCTTCTTGCCCTGCGCGTCGTACGGGATCAGCGCGGGCACCTGCTCGGCGGCGGCCGGCAGGGCGGCGGCGGCCGCCTCCCGGACGGCCTCCGGGGTGATGCCCTGGGCGGCGAGCGCCTTGAGCCCGATGCCCTCCGGTTCGGCGAGCAGGCCGAGCAGGAGGTGTTCGGCGGTGATCTCGGCGTTGCCGGCCGCCCTGGCCTCCTCCTGCGAGGCCATCACGACGCTCCGGGCCCGGTCGGTGAACCGGGCGAAGCCCTGGCTGGGGTCGAGGTCGGTGGGGGTGCCCGGGTCCTTGGGGACGAACCGCTTCTGGGCGGCCTGCTTGCTGACGCCCATGCTGCGGCCGATGTCGGTCCAGGACGCGCCGGAGCGGCGGGCCTGGTCGACGAAGTGGCCGATCAGGTGGTCGGCGAGGTCGTCGAGGTGGTCGGCGGCGATGACCGCGTCGGACAACTGGTCGAGCGCGTCGGGGTGGACCTTCTTGATCGCGGCGATCAGGTCGTCGAGGCGCAGCGGAGTGGTGTTGGGAACGACGGGATTCTCCATGCGTCAACCGTAGGTTGTCGATCCCGGGTCGTCAACCATCGGTTGACGCTACGCGTGAGTAGTCTTCGGCGACCCCTGCGGAACGAAGGCGTCCGATGGGCGGGCCGCGGATCCCGGCCCTGCCCGAGGCCGAGACGCCTCGCGAACTCAACTTCCAGGTGGCCGAGTTGCGGGAGCCGGTCTGGCCCGGAGGCCGCTACGCGGCGGGCAGCAGCCGGGCCCGGACGGCGGCGACCTCGGCAGGGGTGGCCCCGGCGGCGAGCAGGTAGCCCGCCGGGTCGAGGCCCTCCAGCGCGCCCGCCAGGGCGGCTTCGGCGGTGGTGCCGGCCTCGGCGAGCACCGCGTCGATCCGGTGGTACTGGTCCGGCAGGCCCAGCATCCCGTACAGCGGGCGGACGTTGGGGCCGCTGAGCTGGTAGTCCTCGACGATCGCGGCCCGTTCGACGCCGGCCAGGGCGAGCAGCAGCAGGGCCGCCAGGCCGGTGCGGTCGCGGCCGGCGCCGCAGTGCACGACCAGGCCGCCGGGGCGGGCGCCGGCGATGGCGGCGATCAGCGCGGCGGCGGCGTGCGGGCAGTGGTCCAGGTAGGGGCGGAGCGCGAGCGGGGTGCCGTCCAGTCGGCCGTAGGCCTCCCACCAGGCGGGGCCGGCGAGTTCGTCCAGCGGGACGCGGATCAGCTCGACGCCCTCGGGGAGCGGGAGGAGCGGCTTGTACTCCTCGGCGTTGCGCAGGGGGGGGGCGCGGGGGGGGCGCCGGGGGGGGGGGGGGGGGCCGCCCCCCCGCGGGGGGGGGGGGGGGGTGTGGGCGCGGCGCTCCACCCCCCGCGCGCGCTCGC
>NZ_JBHWIR010000116.1:21585-25005 GCF_042731835.1 Kitasatospora sp. NPDC059817
GGTGCGGACACCGTGGTCGAGGAGGGCGTCCCAGCCCTCGGCGGTGAGGCGGTCCAGGTTGTCCGCCCGGACTATCGCCCCGCGGGTGGTCGGCCGGCCGGAGACGGTGGGCAGTCCGCCCAGGTCGCGGACGTTCAGGCAGCCGTCCCACACGAGGGTGCGGTCCTCGGTGGTGGTCAGCGCGTGCGTCCGGCTCATGGGGCCCCGTTTCCTCGACCGGGGGTCCCGTTACCCCCTCGTTATGAAGGACTCCCGGGAGATCCGGATGGTTCCGTGCTGTTCGGATCGCCGACACCCGGCGTTGGGGCCGGTTCGTGCGCCGTCCGGGGGCGGTGATGCTCCCCCGGGCGGCAGGTGGATGGCCGGTAGATGGCAGGCGAGCTCGGGCGGTGTCAGGCGGCGGTCGGGGCTTCGGTCTCGGCGGCGACCAGCTTCTCCATCGGATCGGCCGCGATCCGACCGAGCATCGCGCCGGCCGCGATCGCGCCGATCATGAACACGGTGGACAGCCAGGCCATGGTCGCCACCGGCAGGGTGAAGGCGCCGACCACCCGGGCGACGCAGTCGGCCAGCAGCGCGGTGCCCCAGACACCCGCGAACACCCGCTCGTGGCGCCGGAAGGCCCGGGAGCCGGCCGCCCGGCCCTCGACCAGCCGCTGCCAGGCGGCGGCTCGGTCGCGATTGCCCTTGGTGAGGAAGGGCATCAGCACCGGGGTCATCACCGACCGGCCGACCAGCGCCGAGATCAGGACGGCCAGCGCCACGGTGCCGCTCAGCCCGCCGTCCTTGGCGATCATCAGCCGGGCGTCGCCGGTGACGAAGGTGAGCGCCAGGCCCGCCAGGTTCACGGCCAGCATCAGCGCGGCCCACAGGTTGAGCCTGCGCTCGCGCAGCAGGCCGAGCACGGTCCGGGCGGCCGGGATGGCGCTGCTCCACGCCAGCGCGGCGAACACGCTCAGGTCGCAGACCGAGTGCAGCAGGTAGTAGCCGGCCAGCGGGGCGACCACGTCGATGGCGAGCGGGCGGAGCCCGGAGGCCGACGGGTTCGGGGTCGCGCCGGCCTCGGCGGTGGTCGCGGCGGTGATGGTGACGGTCCGGTTCACGGCGGGTTCCTTCCCTGCTGGTGGCCGCGGGCCGCTGCCCGCGTCGTGCCTCCAGTGTTTCCGTCCGACCCTCCGTCAGAGCAGTGCCGTCCGTTGCGGGATCCGCGTGACAGCTGTCATGGTGCGGGCCGTGACAGCCGCTCCGACCTGCGACTTCTCCCGGCTCGCGGGGTCGCGTTCGCCCGGATGGCCCATGATGTGGCGGGTGCAGAGTGCAGAGCGCCCCGGAGCGGGCACCGGCAGCCCCGTCGGCCGGTCCGGACCAGTCCCTTCCGTCGGCCCGCCAGCGGGTCGGGCCCCCGCTCCCGCCGATCTGACCGAGGCCGTCCGGGCCGCCCAGGCCGGGGACGAGGAGGCGTTCCGGCTGTTGTTCCGGACCGTCCAGCCGGGCCTGCTGCGCTACCTGCGGGTCCTGGTCGGCGGCCGCCCTGAGGACGCCCAGGACGCCGAGGACATCGCCTCCGAGACCTGGCTGCAGATCGCCCGCGACCTGGGCGGATTCTCCGGTGACGGGGACGGCTTCCGCGGCTGGGCCGCCACCGTCGCGCGCCACCGCGCGCTCGACCACCTGCGCGCCCGGCGCCGCCGCCCGGTCGCCGACCTGCCCTTCGAGTACCTGGCCGGGCTGGCCGCCGGGGACGACACCGCGGGCGCCGCGCTGGCCACCGTCGGCACCGCCGACGCGCTGGCGCTGATCTCCCGGCTGCCGCGCGACCAGGCCGAGGCCGTCCTGCTGCGGGTGGTCATGGAGCTGGACGCCGAGAGCGCCGCCCGGGTGCTCGGCAAGCGAGCCGGCAGCGTCCGGATGGCCGCCCACCGGGGGCTGCGGAAACTGGCCACGCTGCTGGAGCAGTCCTTCGCGGCCGGGGTCGGGATCCCCGCCGCGCGCGAGGCCGAACCGGCCGTGCGGCGGCCCGGCCGGCGCCGTACCGAGGGACCTGTCGAGGAACCCGCCGAGGAAACCGCGGGGAAGGCCGCCGGGAAGCCCACGGGGAAACCCGCGGGAAAGCCTGCGGGAAAAAGTTCTCCGCAAGGTGTGACAGAACGCCGGGCCGCGACGCTGAAGGACATGAGATGAGCACCAACCGATCCCGTCGGATCGACCGTGACGCTGCCGAGCATCTGCTCGGCGGTGCCGTGGGCGGCCCGCCGGCCGGGCAGGACGCCTCGCTCACCGGACCGGACGGCGGTCCCGGGCCGCTCGCCCGGATCCTCGCCGCGGCCGCCGCCCCGGCGACGGCCGACGAACTGGCCGGGGAGCAGGCCGCCCTGACCGCGTTCCGGGAGGCGCGTCTCACGCCCGACCCCGTAGTGACCACACCCGTCCGGAGACGATCGATGGCAACCGCCGCGCTGGCCAGGGCCTTCAGCACGAAGGCCACTGCCGCCGTGCTCGGCGCCACCGCGCTGTGCGGGGTCGCGGTCGCCGCCGGCACCGGCAACCTGCCGTCCCCGCTGGGCGGCGGGTCCGGCGCACCCGAGCACGCGCTCGCCGCCGCGGGCGGGCCCTCCGGCAGTGCGCCCGGCACCGCGTCCGCCGATGGGTCGGCCGATGCGTCGGCCGGTTCGTCCGCCACCTCGCCCGGCAGTGCCGCGCCCGGCACCCCGTCCGTCCGCCCGTCCGGCGGCGGCTCCGCCTCGGGCGGCCCGCAGTTGGTCGGACCGTCCACCGCCGCGAAGCCCGGCACCCCCTCCACCGATACCGACGGCGACGGCGACGCCGAGGGGCACGGCGCCCGGCCGCTCGCGCCCGGACTGGTCGCCCTCTGCCACGGCTTCGCCGACTGGTCGGGCCGGGGCGAGCGGTCACCGGCCACCGAGCCGCGGTTCGGCCCGCTGGTCGCGGCGGCCGGCGGGGCGGAGAAGGTGGCGGACTACTGCGCGCAGGAGCTCGGCGACGAGGACGACGACCACCCGGGCGCCACCGCACAGCCCCACGAACCCGGCCGGCCCACCCCCGGCCCTGGCGTGGGCAAGGGGAACACCGAGGACGGCCGGGGCAACGGGCAGGACAAGAACAAGGGCAACGGCCAGGACAACGGTCAGGACAAGGGCCAAGAGAAGGGCCAGGACAAGGGCAACGGCGGCAACGGGGCCAAGCCCGGCCGGTCCGGCGTGACCGTCCCGGCGCCGCCGAGCGCGCCGCCCCTGCCCGACGTCCGCCCGAGCAGGACCGACCGGCCCGACCGGCCCGACGACAGCCAGTCGGGCCGGAGGTAACCCAGGAACTCCGGGTGGGGCGCGTCCCACTCCGCCCGGGCTCCCCGCCCCCCCCGAACCCACCACCCCCCGTACGGCACCACCCCCCCTACCCCTC